>NVRQ02000075.1 GCA_002400905.2 Gammaproteobacteria bacterium
CCTGAGTGCTGCAAGGCAGCTTCGATCATAATGCGTTCAAACTCAGGCATCGCTTCTTCAAGGATTTGTTGGTTCCCTTGTGAGAGTTTCAGCTCTGCCCATCGGCGTAATATCTGTTGCCAGTCGTGCTCGTCAGCGCCCTTCGCATCAAGTTCAGTTTCTCTTTTTAATTCTTGAGGCAGATCTTCGACTCTTACGCTTTGACCTGGCGTCATCACGGTTAACCAGCGACAGGTGTTTTCAAGTTGCCTGACGTTACCACGCCAGTCTAGGCGAGAGAGTAGTTCGAGTGCGTCTTTTTCTAGCACTTTACTGTCAACCTCTAGCTCGCGTGCGGCGCTCTTAAGGAAATGCTCTAGCAACAAGGGGATGTCTTCGCGGCGTTCGCGTAATGAGGGGATGTGTATACGTATGACATTAAGACGGTGAAATAAATCTTCACGGAAACGACCTTCATTAACGAGGTCTTCGAGGTTTTGGTGGGTCGCTGCAATAATGCGAACGTCGACCTTAACGGGTGTGTGGCCACCAACACGGTAAAATACGCCGTCAGCAAGCACGCGTAGTAATCGTGTTTGCAATTCACTTGGCATATCACCGATTTCATCGAGGAATAATGTGCCACCATTGGCTTGTTCAAAGCGCCCTTTACGCTGCGTATTGGCACCGGTAAATGCGCCACGCTCGTGGCCAAATAATTCAGACTCTAATAGATCGCGTGGTATTGCCGCCATGTTGAGTGCAATGAACTCGCTGTTGGCACGAGGGCTATGGCGATGTAATGCAGCGGCAACGAGCTCTTTACCGGTGCCTGTTTCGCCATTAATTAATACGGAAACGTTTGAGCGTGACAAACGACCAATTGCACGAAAAACTTCTTGCATGGCCGGTGCTTCACCGATAATTTCACTGGGGTATGTGGGTTCAGGTTTTATTTTGCTTTTTTTTGCACTTTGCTGATCAACAGCGTGTTGAACAAGTTCGATGGCATCGTCAATATCAAAAGGTTTAGGTAGATACTCGAAGGCACCACCGCTGTACGCAGAGACGGCACTATCGAGATCAGAATGCGCGGTCATGATGATGACAGGTAGTTCTGGGTATTTGCTGTGTATGCTTTCTAATAACTCAAGCCCATTCATCCCAGGCATACGGATATCAGCGACAATTGCATCGGGTCTTTGTTGCGCTAATTTGTTCATGACACCATTAGCATTTTCAAATGTTGTCACTTCCATTTTGGCACGTGTCAACGCTTTTTCTAACACCCAACGTATTGATCGATCATCATCGATCACCCATATATTATTCGAGCTCATGTTTGGTCTCCCCCTGTCGTCAAGGGTAAGGTGATACTAAAGATAGTATTTTTTGGTTCGCTACTGCATTCAACAGCGCCGCCGTGTTGGTGTAGCAATGATTGTGCGATGGCGAGGCCTAGGCCGCTGCCATTGGCGCTCATACTCACCATGGGATAGAAGATTTTTTCAACCATATCAGCGGGAATGCCTGGGCCGTCGTCGCGTATTTCTAGGCGCAGCGCGAGTTTATGTCGTTTACCACCAATAGTAATATAACGATCGGCGCGCGTAGCAAAAGTGATTGTGCCCTTACCCTCTAAGGCTTGTGCTGCGTTACGTGTGATGTTGAGGATAACCTGCACCATCTGGTCAGCGTCAACATGCAGCATAGGAATGCTGGGGTCGTAGTCACGTTTAATAATGAGGCTGTCTCCTGCTTCGGCGAGCACTAAGGTGCGCACGTGTTCAAGCACTTGATGAATATTGATGTCTTCTTTATGTGGTAGCGTATTGGGGCCTAACATGCGGTTAAGCAGGTTTTGTAAGCGGTCGGCTTCGCTAATGATGACGTCGGTGTATTCTTTTAATGCTGGGTCCGGTAATTCGGTTTCCAATAACTGCGCAGCACCACGCAAGCCACCGAGTGGATTTTTAATTTCGTGGGCAAGGCCGCGCACAATTTCACGCGAGATCTCATATTGTGAGAGGCGGTGTTCTTCTCGTGTGATTTGCGCATGGCGGTCAATATCAGTTAGCTCTAATAATAAATACTGCTCATCAGCACTTTGGCCAAACGGGGTCACGGTATAATCAACCGCGATAGTGCGTGTGGCGTTGATAAATAAAGTGGTTTGGTATTCTGTAAACATATGTCCTTGTTTAAGCACGTCCTTAAGTTTCTCAGTTAGTGCGGTTGCCTGTGGCATTAATGTGTTGAGTAGCAAGCCTTCGGCTTGTTTGCGGCTCATCGCAAGTAAGTTTTCACCCGCTGGGTTAATGAACAGCAGTCTTAGCTCTTTATCAAAAGCCAGTACTGCTGTGCTCAGGTTGTCCAAAATCGGCCAAAGTAGACCTAATGCGGTTTCAGAGCGATGCATATCACACCTAGTGCAATTTGATAGCCAACTTGCTGTGTTTTCTGATGCGCGTACGGTGCGTTCATTGGGGCGTTACTTCCTCCATGTGAAAACTTATAACTCTTTATATATCAATAAGTTAAGAAATTAGATATTTTTTTATGGAACCCTTAATTTCTGCAAGCCATTCAAGCATAGCGTTATTGATGCACTATAATAGTGCATGTTAAGGGTTAAGAGAAATGGAACGCACAATAATGTGCAAGCCGTTGCGCTGAAAAAGGGGGCCTATTGGTTTACGGAGGGTTGTTGGCGGGAGAGAAAATAGAGGCGCGTTGGACGTGAAGGGTGATGCTATTGCTCGATAGCTGAACAATGTCGCCACGCTTGTTAACAATGACAGCACGAATGCTGTGGGTCCCGCGATCGAGGTTTCTCAGGCTGATACTGCTTGATGATGTTACGTAGTCGAGTTGGCCGCCGTCGACCAAAGCGGATAAGCGATGGCCTTTTTTCACACTCAGTGGTGGATCAATTCTGATTTGGATGGTGGTATTGCCGGCATCACCGGTTGGCAGCGCCGCATCGTTGGCTGGGCTCGTGATCGAGAATTCTTTGTAATGCTCTTTATCCTCGGTGTCTGGGTCGGTTGTCGTTGCAGGAGTGTTCGCGTGTTTATAGCCACTGGCTTCTTTAGCATTGTAGGTCGTTATTGGTTTTAGCTTGATTTCCTTGGCGCCGTCGCTGGGATGATCAGAAAATATCACGCTGCCGTCAGGTCCAACGGACTGATAAATACTGTCGGTCAGTGCTAAGGTGCTGGTGAGTGCCAGGCTGGCTAAAATACCGATTATGATTAAAGTACGCATGGTCTAAACATACGCTAGTGTGCATTCAGGCTCAAGGCCCTATTTCACAGTTTTACTAAGTTTCGACGCTGATGCCAACCGCAGATCGTGTTTGTGTCGCGGATAAAAAAGCCCCACCCAAATGAATTGGTAGGGCCTTTCGTACAACTTATACTTAGTACTAAGCAGCCGTGGCTATTACAGGCTGTAGTACATATCGAACTCAATCGGATGCGTGGTCATACGCATACGCGTGACTTCTTCCATTTTAAGTTCTATGTACGCATCGATAGCGTCATCAGTAAAGACACCGCCAGCAGTCAAGAAGCCACGATCTTTATCCAATGCATCTAGCGCTTGATCTAACGAATGACAAACCGTCGGGATTTCGGCTTCTTCTTCAGGTGGCAGGTCATAAAGATCTTTAGAAGCGGCTTCACCTGGATGAATCTTGTTTTTGATACCGTCAATACCGGCCATTAACATTGCTGAGAAAGCGAGATAGGGGTTAGC
>NVRQ02000076.1 GCA_002400905.2 Gammaproteobacteria bacterium
CGGGCGAGACGAGCCTCTTCGCTAAATCTTTTGCTCTCAAGTGCGTATACCTTTTCAGCATTGATAGTTCTTTATGGCCAGTAATAGATGCTACCTCCATCATATTAAACCCTTTCTCAAATAGGCCGCTTGTCGTCTCATGCCTTAGATCATGGAATCTAAGGTCTTGGATGTTTACTCGTTCACAAACTCTAGCAAATGCTTGAGTAATTGAATCAGCTCTAATATCAAATAATCGTCCGTTTGATATTACGTGGCATTTTATTCAACAAATTATAAGCCCGCATTGATAAGGGTACTTCTCTCGATTCGCCATTTTTGGTTTCGTGAAGCGTGATGACTCGATTCTTATAGTCAATGTCGTTCCAGTTGAGATTGGACAGCTCTCCCCGTCTCATTGCCGTTTCAATCGCTAACACAATTAGCGATGATATTGGTTGGCCATATTCTTTTGCTTCGGCAATTAGTTTCTCTTCCTCATTTGAGTTTGGTCTTCTAGATCGGCCCTTTGATCGAGAGGGTTTTTTAATAAATTGGACTGGGTTACCGGCTGGTAAAGTAATACCCAATCCGAAGCGGCTGTTCTGAGAATACGACTAATCAGGTTGAGTTCTTTTATCGCCGTTTCGCCAGTCACCACCTCTAATCTTAAATCTCGATAATGAGCTATTAGCTGACTGTTTATGCCTGATATGGAATAGTCGCCTAAATGCTTTTCTAGGATTTTCAGTTTGCTTAACTCTGATCTCCAACCTTTCTTTTTGGGGGTCACTTCTTTTCTATAGCGATCCACCGCCATCAATAGGGTAGTTTGCTGCGCAGGCATATAGTCTATAAATATCCCTTTATCTAGTTTAGATTCAATATCCCTCGCCCATGACTCAGCATCGGCTTTTGTATTAAATGTTTTGGTCAGATTGGGGTGGCCATTGCGCCTGACTTGAACTTGCCATTGAAAATCTCCCCGTTTGCGATAAGTCGCCATATGTATCCTCTCAAATCTCAGTGTGACAACAGTGTGCCAATAAATAGAAATTAGTCTTTTGAGAGGTAAATAAGAAGAGCATGATTTGCTCGCAAAGCTTGCCCCAATATTATTCAACTAACCATGGTTAGCGAATAATTTAAGGTAAAGCAATTGTTACAAACCCTGATTTTCTCTGGCGTCCAGGACGATTTAGAAAATCAACGTTGCTCTTAATTGCCGTACTTAGCCGCACAAAAAATCACGCGGGAGCAAGCTGATAAATGGTGCGCCCGACAGGAGTCGAACCTGTGACCTTCGGCTTCGGAGGCCGACACTCTATCCAGCTGAGCTACGGGCGCATTTGAGATTTTGAAGAGCTAATGTTAGCAGAAACAGTCGCTTATTGGGCTGTATTCTTGTCGAGAAAACGGTAGTGCTTTATCCCTTCTAACACGCCTTTGGCATATTCGTTTTCAGCAAAGTAAATATGATCACGGCCACGCAGTTTCTTCAATTCAGGACTGTGGTTACTAACAACAACGCCTAGGGTGTTGCCACTCAGCATTTCTTCATCGTTGCCTGAATCACCAACAACCAAAACTTGATCTAAGGGAAACCCCCATTTCATGGCTACATGGCGTACGGCTGTACCCTTGGAGGTACGAATCGGTAGAATATCGAGGTAGGCTTCATGCGAATAAATTAGTTTTACGTGGATACCGCACTGTCGTAAATGTTGGCGAATCTCTCTTATTTTAGGTGCCTTTTTCGGATCAACATTAAAACTAATTTTATGGCGACGTTGCTCACCAGAATGTTGCAACTTAAGGCCATTAAAATCACGCATTGCGTTATAAACCTCTTTAGGCTTCCAGCGATAATCATTATGCTGTTGCCAACCTAGGTCTTCAGTTAATCGGCTACCATAACGGATTTCACTCCCCACAGACGTAATAAACACATCGGGTATGGGTGCATCCCATTTTTTTAGTTCGCGCAGGGTACTTTGAATCGTTCTACCTGTCGCCACACCGAACGCGACTTTGTCACCCATGCGCTTCAATTGATTGGTTAATTGACTTAATGCCGCACGATCGCCAATCAACGTATTATCAATATCACAAATCAATAAACGTTCAGCAATCGCGAGTTTGCTTTTTGCTACAACGGTGCGTGTTGCTTGCTGGTGCTTACTAATACAATCTTTTACTACTTCGATATAATTATCAACATGACCTTTCCAGGTATAATATTGAGCGACACCCAATATTCCGTTTTTTGACCATTGCTGCCACGTCTTGTGGTCGGTAATCGTTTTTAAAATCTGTGCAGACATTTTTTTACTATCTAATGGATCGATAACAACACCATTTTTACAATGGCGTAATATATCGCGCGGGCCACCGTCATTGGGGGCAATAATAGGCAAACCACTTGCTGCAGCTTCAAGTAGTGTCAGACCAAAAGGCTCCGTTAATGCTGGATTGATAAATACACCTTTGCTTGTTGCCGCGAGCCGGTATAAATCAGGGATATCCTCAGAGCTGTGTTTCTTAGGGTAGGCAATAGAGCCATGAAGATCGTAATAATCGATTAAATATAAAAGCTCTTGCAACACACGCCTTGATGTTTTTTCCATTGCGACAATGTCGTCACGATTACCCGCGATAATGACAAGATTTGCTTTATCTCTTAATTGCTCATTTTCGCCATACGCTTTAATCAACGTGGCAATATTTTTTCGTGGGTCAGCGCGCGATATCGCCAGGATCATTGGCTTATCTGGATTTTTTAAAAAACGAGACAGCTCTCTCTTAATATTTGTGTCTGTATCGTGTTCAGTTGGTGGCGAAAATAAGGTTAGATCAACACCTGGGGGAATGACTGAAATTCGTTTAGGTGTGTAGTTATCATAAAGTTGATATTGCTCTTCGACTTCTTGGTTTGTACTAGCAATAATGGCAGCAGCGTTATCCAATGCCATTTCTTCTGCCTCAATACGTTGCGTCATAGCGTATTGCGTTTCAATATTGCGCTCGCGCAGCCCTTTTTCAAGCAATCGCTCACGCTTTACACGGCCAAGAGAGTGGCCTGTATGCACCATCGGCACACTCAATAAGCTTGAAATAGAAGAGGCAACATAGCCTGCATCGGCATAGTGACTATGAATGAGATCAGGTATGCGGCCAATCTTTTTGACATGCTGCAACGCCGCATCAGAAAAACTGTCGAGGTGTGCCCATAACGCTTCTTTACGCAAATAACGCTTGGGACCACATGGCAAACGGACAATATTAACGCCCGGTGAAAGCGGCTCTATTGGTGTTGCGTACACTGGGTCAAGCTTCGTTGAAAAAATCTGCCGCGTCAGCACGTCAACTCTCTCAACGTCTTTGTGCTGTGCCAGGGCAGTCGCTAGCTCCAACACATATTTAATTTGGCCACCAGTATCTGCATCGCGCCCCAGTTCTAAATTTTCGGCACGAATCAATCCGTGAATGCTGATTAACTGTATATAAAGTCCATGTTTTTTTGGCAAACTAGAGTTTCCACTTTTCTTTAAAATCTTGGTAGAGCCGCTTATCATTGGTCGTTGCGCCGCAAATCCCGCATATTGCCGCAGCAAACTCTTGTGCGCGATCTAGAATTTGTTGAGGTTCCCAGCCTTTGGTAATACCGAGAATACACACCGCGCTAAATGAATCCCCCGCACCAACAGGGTCTCCACCTTCTGCAACGGTTGCTGAAATCCCAGCCTCTATTTTTTCTTCTCTATTGACTATCGCCGCGCCTTCTTCACCCTTTGTTAGAATAACTAACTCGGGTTCATATTCTTTTAGTAATGCTTGCTCACGAGAATCTGATTGCTCTGCATCGGTAATATCGATATCAGCCAACTCGATCTCATTGAGCTTAATCCATGCCGCGCCTGAAAGCACTTGATACACTAAATCAGCATTCCACCACGGCGCACGCAGGTTTAGATCAACAAAACTGGGTAGGTCCATTTGCTCAAGAAAAATACTCAGTGATGACATTGCTTCAGGTTGGCGCAAGCCTAAGGTCCCGTGATAAAGCAGGCCATAACTACCGCCTAATGCGGTACCGTATATTTCACCTGGCCGAATGTAGTCATACGCTTGACCTTCTGGAATGTCATAGCTGGGTTGGTTGTTTTCATCCAAGACAACATTCACGACACCTGTGGGACGAAAACTATCGCGCTGCACAGCACTCGCATCCATACCCCACTGCTGCATCGCTTCGATAATATCGTTGCCCAAATCATCACTGCCAATGCGGCTAACAAACAGAGGATTAAGGTCAAAACCATTTAGATGCCAGGCGACATTAAACGGTGCACCACCGAGAATAGACCGACCATCCGGGAAACAATCGTATAACACTTCACCAAAGACGACAGGGCGCGCAGCCAGTTGAGTGCGTTGCGATTTATCCAGCATACCTGCTCCTTAAAAACTAGTGTAGTGATAATAATTATTGATTATAGCGTAACCTGGCGTATCAGTTTTGGAGGATAGCTGTTGCGCGAAATCTCCGTCACCACCGTAACATTTTCGCGCGCGGTCAGACTCGGAATCAGGCTGTAAAATTGAAAGGCAAACCCAATATGATAACGTCGGTAATCGGTCATCTCTCGCTCAGAGGCTTGAGTGAGATCAGAACCCAGATAAGAAACCTGACCAGCAGTCGGAATATCCAAACCACTCAGAATATTAAGAAAAGTTGATTCGCCGCTATCAAAAGTCCCCAGTAACACCACCATTTTACCGGCATACAATTCCAGATCAATACCACGTAGAGCATGCATCTGTACTTCACCCATCTGGTAGATTTTTATTAAATCAGTGGTGCGAAAAACAACGCTCTTGTCTGGCGCTATAGAAACCATAAGCTTAATACCACTGCTGTCCCGTTAACTTTCGGTGAGTTCAGCTAGAAGCCATACGGATAAAAGACAGAGGGAGAAACAAAAGCTTGGGGGACATGAAAATCAAAAAAGAGTGTTGTCATACTGAGCAGCGTTTTGCTGATCCGAAATCCGTGTCTTTCAATGGCTGACTGGGTACCGATCTGCGCCGGTATGACGAATTTTAGTTAACGGGACAGTAGTGGCTGAATACCTATACTTTTTAATTTATCAATATAGACACATTAACACGTCCAAACTCTTTCTCACTTTGGCGGAATACTCCTCCATATTCACAACAATCTCTTATTTATCAAACTGTTATGGCAATTATTCCATAACATCGACTCACCGCATGGCGGTATATTGATGATAGAGTGATTGGCTTTAAACCTACTTACAGAGAGAATAATGGACAATTTTGTCAAAAATGTATATAAGATTAGTATTTGAATGTCCGATAACCATATTATTGACATTTTTTGCTAATTATTTAGGTAAGTGCTCGTGTTAATTGAATTTAGTGTGACAAATTTCAAATCGATCAGGACAAAGCAGACCTTTAGCCTGACCAGTGCTAAAGGCGATGAACTGCAGGGCAGCAACAGTTTTCAACCTAACGGGTTGAGTAACCTACGGTTGCTCAGGTCTGCGGCTATCTATGGTCCCAATGCCGCTGGAAAGTCCAACTTTATTAAGGCAATGCGCGCAATGAGGCGCATTGTGGAGGAATCAGCGACTGAGCTACAACGGGGTGATAAACTGCCAGTAGACCCGTTCCGGCTCGACCCCGAAACAGTTAAGTCAGCCACTGAATTTGAGGTGGTGTTTATCTCGAAAGAGATCCGTTATCAATACGGCTTTTCCGCAACCAAAGAACGAATTATTGAGGAGTGGTTGATCGCCTTTCCAAAAGGGCGAGCTCAACACTGGTTTGCTCGCCTGTGGAATGAAAAGAAGGAACAGTATCAATGGGACATGGGCAACTCATTGCAAGGTCAGAAACAACTCTGGCAAGAATCTACCCGCAGCAATGCGCTCTTTTTATCCACCGCCGTACAGTTGAATAGTCAGCAATTACAGCCAGTGTATGACTGGTTCAATGACACCTTACGAACAACAACTGTATCAGCTTGGAGTCCCGGATTTACCGTCTCTTTATGCAGCAATCCAGGAAACAAAGCAAAAGTGTTGGACTTATTAAAAGCAGCTGATTTTGACATTCAGGACATCATGCTTAAGAAAAAGATATTCGACGAAAACGATCTTCCTGATGATATTCCTAATGAGTTCAAAACAAGACTTGTCAGGGAAATGGAAGGCGAAGAGATTGTTACTGAACTTAACATGATGCATAAAGATTCAACAGGTAATTTTATCCCTTTTGATTTCACTGATGAATCGAGCGGTACTCAAAAACTGTTTTCTTTTGCCGGGCCATGGCTGGATACGTTAAAAAATGGTTATGTGCTTTTCGTAGACGAACTTCACGATAATCTGCATCCCAGGTTGGTGCAGTTTCTAGTTGAACTATTCCATAGCAATGAAACGAACCCTAATAATGCTCAGCTGATTTTTACCACCCATGAAACCTCTATTCTAAATCAAGAGGTATTTCGACGCGATCAAATCTGGTTTTGTGAGAAAGGCAACGATCAAACAACGACCGTGTACCCGTTGACCGACTTTAGTCCTCGCAAGGGCCGAGAGAACCTGGAATTGGCCTATTTGGCCGGCCGTTATGGCGCTGTACCTTATGTACGTAAGCTAAAAATTGTGTAGCGCATGGGCACTGATAATATTTTTCATAAGCGCAAAGCAAAGAACGCTAGTGAACTTTCTCGTAAGAAGGCCAGTCGTGCACCTTACGCCAAGGTGCTGATCGTATGTGAAGGCAAAAAAACCGAACCCAATTATTTTAATGAATTAAAAGATTACTTGGCGCTGAACAGCGCCAATGTGAAAGTAACAGGTGATTGTGACTCCAGCCCAATATCAGTGGTCGAGTATGCAATACAGCGATACAGCAAAGAAAGCATTCTCGGCGACCCATTTGAAAAAATATTTTGCGTTTTCGACAAGGATACCCACTCGACCTACCCACAAGCCTTAGAAAAATTGCAGAATGCCAACCCCAAAAATACTTTCTGCGCCATCACTTCAGTTCCCTGTTTTGAGTACTGGTTACTATTACATTTCGGCCACACCACAGCACCATTTCAGTCATCAGACCAAAAGAGTGCCGCAGATAGAGTGATAGACGAACTGAGAAAACATATACCTAATTACCGAAAAGGTGATAACTCAATTTTTTGTACACTAATCGAACGATTGTCACAGGCCAAGACATATGCGGAAAAAGCGCTAAAAGATGAGCAAACCAATCGAACTGACAACCCTAGCACCCATGTTCATGAGCTGGTTACATATCTTCAAAACATTAAGAACAGTGATAAAAATCCCTAAGAGATGTATTCTTAGGGATCAGAAAATTAAAAATACTCAAGGATCAAATATACATCGTGAATTTACGATTCATTACAAACTGTGCGATTTGTATCAAACACGAGAGAAAAGCTAGCCCGGATAAAGTGTAACGGAATCCGGGCTACAAATATTTTGTCAGTTTGGTTTTCGTGACCTTTTCATTAGCCTGACCTGAGAGTTCCGAACAATTGGAGCCAGGTATATATTTACAAGCTATCAGCGATGAACTCATCAGGCTAAGCCAATTAATGTGCAACCGACCTCATTGATTGCAACCAGCTTGCTGACTAACTATTACTCTACTGTTACCGACTTCGCCAGGTTACGGGGATGATCAACGTCAGTCCCTTTAAGCACCGCAACATGATAGGCCAATAACTGCAAAGGAACCGTAAATACGATGGGGGATATCACATCGTCAGTCGCCGCGACATGCAGCACTTCAACATTAGGCCCCGAACTCACCCCGGATTCAGAATCGGCAAAGACAATTAATTCTCCGCCACGAGCGCGTACTTCCTGTAAATTGGATTTCAGCTTTTCTAACAAATTATTGTTAGGTGCTATTGAAACAACTGGCATATTTGCATCAACCAACGCTAAGGGTCCATGCTTGAGTTCGCCTGCGGCATAGGCTTCCGCGTGAATATAGGAGATTTCCTTGAGCTTTAATGCTCCTTCCATTGCCACAGGATAGTGCGCGCCACGGCCTAGAAATAAGGCATGTTGCTTATCGGCAAAACGTTCGGCAAGCTGTTTAATCTGTTTATCTAAGCCTAAAGCATCTTCTAGCTTACGGCTCAGAGTACGTAACTCATTGACCAGGTGGGCTTCTGTTGCCTCATCAATTTGCTTACGACGACCCAGCACAATCACTAATAACAATAATGACACTAACTGAGTCGTAAATGCTTTAGTCGATGCCACACCAATTTCAGGGCCAGCACGCGTCATCAAACACAAATCAGACTCTCTGACCAAAGAGCTTTCGGCTGAGTTGCAAATGGTTAAGGAGTAGCCAAACCCGCGCACCTTGGCTTCCTTTAACGCCGCAAGCGTATCGGCCGTTTCACCTGATTGAGAAATAGTCACCAGCAATTGATTCTTACGTGCCACTGGCTTGCGATATCGAAACTCGCTGGCAATCTCAACATTGCAGGGTATACCCGCTATGGCCTCGAACCAATAACGCGCCAATAAACCCGCGTGGTAACTCGTCCCACAAGCAACAATATTCACACCCTCAATCGAATCAAATATTGTAGTGGCACTCGTGCCAAAACTTTCTTCTAATACTTTAGTTTGGGTAATACGTCCTTCTAATGTTTGCGTCACGGCATAAGGCTGCTCATGAATTTCTTTGAGCATGTAGTGACGATAACCGTTTAGCTCAACAGCATGACTCGACAGTTGGCTAATATGTTCTGCCCGCTCCACGACCTTACCGTTCTCATCATAGACTGCGACACCTTCAAGACTAATTCGTGCAAAGTCACCGTCTTCGAGAATAATAAACCGCTGGGTAACACCAATTAATGCTGTCATGTCTGACGCTAAATAATACTCGCCCTCACCGAGGCCAATGACCAAGGGGCTACCTCGTCGCGCTGCGATGATTTGGTTTGGTTCTTGTTGGCTTATGACAGCTAATGCATAGCTACCCTCTAACTCAAGCACTGCTGACCTTACCGCTGATAAAGTGTCGCCGTTGTTTTTGTCTAGACTAATGTGAACCTGATGAGCAATAACTTCGGTATCAGTCTCCGAATCAAAGTTGTAGCCAGCTTGCTGTTGCTGCAAGCGTAGCGATTCATGATTTTCTATAATTCCGTTATGAACAATAGCAACGTGTTCACTACTAAAGTGCGGGTGTGCATTGGCTTCGCTAGGAACACCATGCGTTGCCCAACGTGTATGAGCGATACCGATAGTTGAGCTAACTTTTTCTGCGTCAATGCATTTAGCAAGTTCATTGACCTTGCCAACAGTACGATAACGGCGAATTTCACTGCCCGCGTTATTACTGCTGTCAACAATGGCGATGCCCGCAGAATCATAGCCGCGATACTCGAGTTTTCTTAATCCCTCGATTAAGAGAGGAACAATATTGTTTGGCGATATGGCTGCGACAATTCCACACATGGTGTTTTATTTTTTCTCTATTTGTTTTTTTTCGGCCGTTGCCAGCCACGAAGTGTGCTTTGCTTCGCACGGGTCAGCGTTAACTCATCGTCTGGAGCATCTTTGTTTATAGTAGAGCCTGCTCCAATCGTTGCGCCTTTGCCAATTTTCACAGGCGCCACTAAAGCGGTATTAGAACCAATAAATGCATTATCACCAATTGTCGTTTTATGTTTGTTAGCACCATCGTAATTACAGGTAATCGTTCCAGCACCAATATTTACATTATTACCAAGCACTGAGTCGCCAATATAACTGAGATGATTTACTTTACTGCCAACACCAATTTCTGCATTTTTAGTTTCGACAAAATTACCGATCTTGGCATTATCTTTTAATACCGTTCCAGGACGTAAGCGCGCATACGGACCAACGTTACAGTTTTCACCAACAATCGCGTCTTCTATAACGCAATGGCTGTCAATGTTGGTGTTGGTATTGACGTTGCTATTTTTGATAATGCAATTCGACCCAATTGTTACGCCATCACCCAGCCTCACTTTGCCTTCGAATATCACGTTAACATCAATAACGACATCATAACCGACAGATACTTCACCGCGGATATCGATACGTGACGGATCAATTAGGGTGGCGCCATCAGTCATTAGCTGCCATGCAGCGCGCTCTTGGTAATAGCGCTCAACCGTTGCCAGCTGGATACGATCATTGACACCTAAAATCTCATCTTCGTCGTCAGTAACCGAGGCATTAACTGCAAGGCCATCGCGCACCGCCAGTTCAACAATATCGGTGAGATAGTATTCTTGCTGTGTATTAGCGGCGCCAATACGTGGATACGCAGAACGAAAATAGTGAGCAGGAATAACCATAATTCCACTGTTAATTTCTTCTATCGCTAACTGTTGAAGGCTGGCGTCTTTTTGTTCTACGATAGCGATAACCTGTTCGCTATTATTGCGAACGATACGGCCGTAGCCATCAGGGTCTGCTAGTTCACAACTAAGTAATGCGATTGAACTTTCATCGCTCATACGCAGTAATTCATTTAAGGTCTGCGTTTGAATTAATGGCACATCACCATAAAGCACAAGTAAAGCGCTATCGTCGTCGATATGCGGCAACACTTGTGCAACAGCATGGCCTGTGCCAAGTTGTTCAGCTTGCTCTACCCACGTTATATCTTCGCCATCGATCGCCGCCTTAACGATATCGCTACCATGCCCATGAACAATAATTAGTGTGTCAGGTTTCAATGAACGTGCTGTATTGACAACGTGAGCCAGCATTGGCCGACCCGCAACAGAATGCATAACTTTTGGCAGGTTGGAGCGCATACGCGTGCCTTTGCCAGCGGCTAAAATAACAATAGAGAGTTTCATGTAACTAGGCGGGTAAGTCCAACAGTGTAATGTCGAAACTATAGCATGCTAGTGATAAGAGAAAAGGGGGAGAGTAAGAATGTAATGACAAGTGTAAATAACTTGCCATTACAGACAATCAATAGCAACGATCTAGCGCTTGCCTCGAAGACGCTTGATAGCACTAAGTTGAGCAACTGCTTGCGCCAATTGAATTTGCGCCTGGGCGTAATCAATATCAGCGGCCCTATCTTGCAACGCACGTTCAGCAGCTTCTTTAGCCTGAATGGCCGCGGCTTCATCAAGGTCATGCGCACGTACTGCCGTATCACTAAGCACAGTTACCGTAAACGGCTGCACTTCGAGCATACCGCCAGAGACATAGTAAAAATTTTCTTCACCATCTGGCGTAATCACCCGAACTTCGCCCGGCTTAAGCTGTGTGAGAAACGGAGTGTGACGAGGCAAAATGCCAACTTCGCCCATAATCGCTGAGGCAAAGACGCGCTCTGCCGGACCTGAAAAGATCGCTTCTTCAGCACTTACAATATCAACATGCATGGTCATAGCCATAAGTCTACGTCCTAATTAGTCTCTATTTAAAGAGTCTTCGCCTTTTCAACGGCTTCGTCAATTGAACCCACCATGTAGAAAGCTTGCTCAGGTAAGTGATCATACTCACCCGCGACAATCGCTTTAAAGCCAGTGATAGTATCTTTCAGTGAAACGTATTTACCTGGTGAACCGGTAAAGACTTCCGCAACAAAGAAAGGCTGTGACAAAAAGCGCTGAATTTTACGTGCACGGGATACCGACAGCTTGTCTTCTTCTGACAATTCGTCCATACCCAAAATTGCAATAATGTCTTTCAATTCTTTATAACGTTGCAGCGTCATCTGAACTGAACGTGCTGTGTCATAGTGATCCTGACCAACAACCAATGGATCAAGCTGACGACTGGTTGAATCCAATGGATCCACAGCAGGGTAAATACCTAGCTCAGCAATCTGACGTGATAACACAACTGTTGCATCCAAATGAGCAAAGGTGGTGGCAGGTGACGGATCGGTCAAGTCATCGGCAGGGACGTATACAGCCTGAATCGAGGTGATCGATCCGGTCTTGGTTGACGTAATACGTTCTTGCAACTTACCCATTTCTTCAGCAAGCGTAGGCTGATAACCCACCGCAGAAGGCATACGACCCAACAATGCAGAGACCTCGGTACCAGCAAGTGTATAACGATAGATATTATCAACGAATAACAATACGTCGCGGCCTTCGTCACGGAAGTATTCAGCCATAGTCAAACCAGTCAAGGCAACACGTAAACGGTTACCCGGTGGCTCATTCATCTGACCATAAACCAGCGATACCTTATCGATAACGTTAGAGTCAGTCATTTCGTGATAGAAGTCATTACCCTCACGAGTACGCTCACCGACACCGGCGAATACAGAGTAACCGCTGTGCTCGATAGCAATGTTACGAATAAGCTCCATCATGTTCACGGTCTTACCGACACCCGCACCGCCGAACAATCCGACCTTACCACCCTTAGCGAAAGGGCAGACCAAGTCGATCACTTTAATGCCTGTTTCTAATAATTCGGTAGAAGCGGCCAAATCAGCATAAGCAGGCGCCGCGCGGTGAATCGGCCAGTTGGCTTCTTCGCCAATAGGACCTTTATCATCGATAGGATTACCCAGAACGTCCATAATGCGGCCAAGCGTCTTGATACCGACAGGAACGGTGATTGCTGCACCCGTGCTGCTAACTGCTTTTTCGCGTTGCAAACCGTCAGTACTACCCATAGCGATCGTACGCACAATACCGTCACCCAACAACTGCTGCACTTCAAGTGTCAGGCCAACATCGTCGACCATCAATGCGTCGTAGACATTCGGCATAGAATCGGCTGGGAACTGAACGTCCACCACCGCGCCGATGATTTGAACTACGTTTCCTGAACTCATCTTATCGATACCCCTTAAAATGTTTAACCGTACGGGACTTACCCGAACTTAAAAATCTTGTACGCTCGACAGCCTTAACTTAGGGCTGCCGCACCACCACAAATCTCCGAAATTTCTTGCGTAATCGCAGCCTGACGTGCCTTGTTATAGACCAACTGTAAATCATCAATCATATCGCCAGCATTATCAGAGGCCGACTTCATTGCGACCATACGAGCAGCCTGCTCACAAGCAAGGTTTTCGACCACACCTTGATACACTAATGACTCGATATAACGCGTCAATAACTGGGTCATTACAATCTTGGCCTCAGGCTCATAGATGTAATCCCAATGGTGCTCAAGCTCTTTGTCTTCTTTCGGCTCAATCGGTAACAGTTGCTCAACTTTAGAATCTTGCGTCATGGTATTAACAAAATCGTTATAGACTAACAACAGCCGATCAATCTCACCGTTATCAAAAGCATCCAACATGACTTTTACGCTGCCGATCAAATCAGCGAGCTGTGGCGAGTCACCCATATGTGCCGTCTGCGCAACGATATTACCGCCGACACGTTTGAAAAAACCGGCAGCCTTAGTACCAATAGTACAGAAGGTCATTTCGATTTTTTGTTCGTCAAACTCTTTCATTGTGACAATCGCTTTTCTGAACAAATTACTGTTCAAACCACCACAAAGGCCACGATCAGACGAGATAACAATAAAGCCGACACGCTTAACATCACGCACCTGCATATAAGGATGCTTGTATTCAGGATTTGAATGAGCAAGATGATCAATCACATTACGCATCTTATCCGCATAAGGGCGCGATGCCGCCATGCGTTCTTGCGCTTTACGCATCTTACTCGCAGCAACCATTTCCATAGCACGTGTAATCTTTTGCGTATTTTTTACGCTCTTGATCTTTGTGCGAATTTCTTTACCTACAGCCATGATCGTCTCTCAGTCTACGCCCTACCAAGTGCCAGTTGACTTAAAACTGCTAATCGCAGATTTCAAACCGTTTTTGATATCGTCACCGAAATCACCTGATTTATCGATTTTATCAAGCAAATCACTGTGCGAAGATCTCATGTAGCTATGCAATGCAGCTTCAAAACTCACAATCTTGCTGAGTTCAACATCATCAAGAAAGCCTTCGTTAGCAGCGAATAGCGATACGGCCTGTTCAGCAACACTCAGGGGTGAATACTGAGGCTGTTTCATCAATTCTGTCACACGCTGGCCACGCTCTAACTGGGCGCGAGTCGTATCATCAAGATCCGATGCGAACTGGGAAAACGCCGCCAACTCACGATACTGAGCCAGATCAAGACGAACACCACCGCCAAGCTTTTTAATAATCTTGGTCTGCGCAGCACCACCAACACGTGATACGGACAAACCAGCGTTAATAGCAGGGCGGATACCCGAGTTAAACAGGTCACTCTCAAGATAAATCTGACCATCGGTAATCGAAATTACGTTAGTCGGAACGAAGGCAGACACATCACCACCTTGTGTTTCAATGATCGGCAATGCGGTCAATGAACCGGTTTTGCCTTTGACCTTACCGTCAGTGATCTTTTCAATATGATCAGCATTAACACGCGCAGCACGCTCAAGCAAACGTGAATGGAGATAAAACACATCACCAGGATAGGCTTCACGGCCTGGCGGACGACGAAGCAATAAAGACACCTGACGATATGCCCAGGCCTGCTTGGTCAAATCATCATAAACAATCAGCGCATCTTCGCCTAGATCACGGAAGTACTCGCCCATGGAACAACCAGCGTAAGGGGCAATGAACTGCATCGCCGCTGAGTCAAACGCCGTCGCTGCTACAACGATGGTGTGAGCCATAGCGCCGTGCTCTTCAAGTTTACGCACTACCGCAGCAACCGAAGATGCCTTCTGGCCAATCGCTACATAGATACATTTAATACCGGTGTCTTTCTGATTGATGATGGTATCAATCGCAACCGCGGTCTTGCCGGTCTGGCGATCACCAATAATCAACTCGCGCTGACCACGACCAATAGGAACCATGGCATCAATTGCTTTCAGGCCGGTTTGAACTGGCTGATCAACAGATTGACGTGCAATAACACCAGGGGCGACTTTTTCAATCGGTGAGCTATGCGGTGTATCAATTGCGCCCTTGCCATCAATGGGTACACCCAGGGCGTCAACAACACGACCCAGCAGTGCTTCACCCACTGGCACTTCAAGAATACGACCTGTGCATTTAACACTGTCGCCTTCTTTTAAATGAAGGTAGTCACCTAAGACCACGATACCGACAGAGTCGCGCTCAACGTTTAGCGCCATACCGAAGGTATCACCTGGGAATTCGACCATCTCACCAGACATCACGTCGGCAAGGCCATGAACACGAACAATACCGTCAGTCACGCTGACAATACTACCTTCGGTACGGGCTTCGGTCGCAGTATCGAAGTTCTCGATACGCTGCTTAATTAGTTCGCTGATCTCTGAGGCTGATAACGCCATGATTTGATCCCCTTGAATAACGTGTTTAGTGGCCTAGAGCCAGATTAAGTTTGTTCAGTTTACTGGTAACAGAACCATCGATAACCAGATCGCCCGCGCGAATAACCGCGCCGCCGATAAGCGATTTATCAACGTGACAAGTCAATGCGACATCGCGACCCAGCCGCGCTTTCAATGCGGCTTTAATGGCATCTTGCTGGGCAGAAGTCACTTCATAAGCAGACGTGACCGTTGCATCAACACGGCGCTCGGCATCAGCGCGATACTTGGAATACAGCGCAACAATCTCGGTAACAACATTGAGCCGACCATTTTCAGCCAACAAACGCACAACATTGCCAAGCTTGTCATTAGCGGCATCGCCAACAGCACCCATCACAACGTCGGCCAACTGATCGTTACTGACCTTGGGGTGGCCCAAAATAGCTTTGATCGGCGCAGCATTTGCCACCTCAGCCAACGCATTCAGAGCATTGCCCCAACCCGCATAATCATTCGCTTCTTTAGCCAAGCTAAAAATAGCCTGGGCATAGGGACGAGCGAGTGTACTTTTTTCTGCCATAAATAAAACCTAAATCTGTTTAGCTAGATCGTTCATTAGATCAGCGTGCGCAGACTCGTTGATTTCTTTTTTCAGGATTTTACTGGCACCGGCAACGGCTATCGTTGCCACTGAGGCACGCAAGCCCTCACGAGCACGATTTGTCTCCTGA
>NVRQ02000077.1 GCA_002400905.2 Gammaproteobacteria bacterium
AGATTCCACAGTCAAAACTACGCTACCGAAGTCTGGTGTCGGTTGACATTGTTGATCAAAATAACGACGGCGTTTCACACCACGATATTGCCGAATCTTTATATTTCAACACCTGGGATGATACAAATAAAGGATTATATGGTGTTTATGGTGTTAAGTTATGGGTCGATGGTTCAACTCAAGGCTGTAGTGGTTATCTTGAGAATGAATATGCAGCCGATGGACTTTGCGGTGGCACAGCAGGTTCAGCAGGCTATAACTATAAACCCGTAGGTCTCGGTATTCAGAATAATGTAGTTCCCGAGCTTCAGAAGTATTGGGGAAATAAATGGCTTATACAAGTACATGCCAATGGTGATGCCGCGATGAAACAAACTACTGATGCGTTTGAGCTTTTGCAGAAGGAGGCATGTGCAGATGGAGGAAGACATAACCCTAATACAAATCCATTGGTGATACATCATGCAACAGTAGGCGGTGATCCTAAAACTCCCGAGAACGCGATTAGGATGATAGGCGAGTCTCGCAACAAAGGATTCTCTTGTGGATCGAGGGGCATTGATAAGCTAGGAAAACTAGATATTACACTTAGTCATACACCTGCACATATTGCCTACTGGGGAGGGGCTTTCCAAAGTATTCTTGACGGTAAAGGTACCCGTGCACCAGATGGAAAAATCGAGGATGATTCCGGTGGACGTTCAACCATGATTGACGCGACTGGGAGCGATATAACGTATGACATACCTTTTTCATTACACAGTGACGTACCAGTTTCTCCGGTTAACCCACTGTGGTACGTTGAACAAGTGGTTTCTAGAAACACATGGTTTTACCCTAATATAGACACTGATGACGCAGTGACAATGCCAGTCAGTAATGTAAAGGGATTTGGAAGGCAGAACGCTGACCGGTACGAGGCACTAAGAGCAATTACGATTGTCCCTGCAAGACAAAACTTACTTGGTAATAAGATAGGAAGTATTGCCGAAGAAAAGATAGCTGATTTAGTCATACTTGATGGAGATCCGACGGATGTCAGTACCGATATACTTTCTATCAACGTTATCAGCACTTTTGTAAATGGTATCAAACATTGCTGGGCTGCCGAGTGTTAGTAAGCGATCCACGAAGCCCATCCTAGTTTAAGCCCATCGCTAGGACCCCTATTGTATAAGCTTTATAGAGGTGGACACCATCTACCGAATACAAAATAGCGCCTTTACGGCTCTGTCGCAAACGGCAATATCCGAATCGTTTGATGCTTTAAAAATAGATGTTTCTGTAGTGACAATCTGCGGTTTGCGACAGAACCGTTCTAGCATAATTGGTAAGGGTGCCAGTCCCGGGTGACGGCTGTTGCAATAAGTAATCGTTCTTTATAGTTCACCTTCCTGAATAAAAAAGGATTTCCGCAGTGACTGCGCTTAACGCTGCGGTGAGTACGCTGCCTGGTGTCGGCCCGAAAAAAGCTGAAGCATTAGGGCGGCTTGATATCAGCACGTTAACCGATGTCTTATTTCATTTGCCTTCGCGCTATGAAGACCGCACTCGTATTACGCCTATCGCCAAGCTTATTCATGGCGTTGACGGACAAATAGAAGGGCGAGTGACCGACGTTAGAATCGCCTTTGGCCGACGTCGAACTATGCTTTGCACTTTGCAAGACGATAGCGCGACCATGGTGCTACGATTTTTTCACTTTAGTAAAAAGCAGGAACAACTGTTGCGCCGTGCTAACTGGTTGCGCTGTTATGGCAACGCCCGAATAGGTAGGCTTGGCCAAATTGAAATGGTCCATCCTGAATATCAGTTGATCAGTGAGCCGGGCGTATTAGCGATGACAGAAGGTTTGACCGCTGTCTATCCGGCAACGGAAGGTATTGGTCAACATTTATTGCGTCAGCTCAGCACTGCGGCGCTGAATGTGTTGAACAAGGGTGGGACTTTACCAGAGTTATTGCCTGAATCGCTTGGTGAGCAATTTGATTTGGCACCTATGGCCGATGCCATTAACTATATTCATCGTCCGCCAGAAAATGCTGATTTAGAAAAATTGATTGATGGCGATCACCCAATGTTGCAACGATTAATTTTTGAAGAGCTGCTTGCCCATCATTTGAGTTTACGTCAGCGCCGCAAATTGCGTGAAGGCTATCAAGCGCCTCAGATCCCAGCGAATTCCGAGAGATTCCGCAAAATGATTGCGGCATTACCCTTTTCGTTAACGCAAGCGCAGCAACGCGTAATCGATGAAATTGCGAAAGATTGTTCGTCTGCTTTACCTATGCAACGTTTATTGCAGGGCGATGTGGGATCGGGTAAAACTGTGGTGGCAGCAGCTGTCCTGGCCAATGCGGTTGCAGTGGGTGAGCAATGTGTACTGATGGTGCCCACCGAGATTTTGTCGGAGCAGCATTATCGCTGTTTGCTAGAGTGGTTTGAACCATTGGGTGTTTGTGTCGCTTGGCTTCATGGTCGAGTAAAAGGGACGCAGCGCAAAAAATTATTGGCAGCCCTTGCTGGCGGTGATATTGATATCTTGGTGGGCACGCACGCTGTATTTCAAGATGAAGTCATTTATAAAAAATTGGGTTTAGTGATTATTGATGAGCAACATCGCTTTGGTGTACCACAACGTTTGGCTTTGCAGCGCAAGGGTGAAAACGAAAATAGTCGTCCTCATCAATTGATTATGACGGCGACGCCAATTCCTCGATCGTTGGCAATGACGTTTTATGCGGATTTAGATTTATCTGTGATTGATGAGCTGCCGCCTGGCCGTCAATTAATAACGACGACGGTGATATCACGGCAGCGTCGTAATGATGTTGTCGAGCGCATTCGTCATGCCTGTTTAGAAGGTCGTCAGGTCTATTGGGTATGCACTTTGATTGACGAATCGAATTTGATCGTTAGTCAGGCCGCGACCGATACGGCGGCGGAGTTGACGGAACAATTGTCAGGCATTCGCATTGGCTTGGTGCATGGACGCATGAAGGGCGATGAGAAAGCGCAACAGATGGCGGCATTTAAGGCTGGAGAGATTGATCTGTTGGTCGCAACCACCGTCATAGAGGTGGGCGTTGATGTGCCCAATGCCAGTTTAATGATTATCGAAAATGCCGAACGCTTGGGTTTGTCTCAATTGCATCAACTGCGCGGACGCGTTGGTCGCGGTGAACAGAAAAGTCACTGCGTGTTGATGTATCATGGCACGCTTTCGCACAATGCACGTTCGCGGTTGGCGATTATGCGTGAGACTAACGATGGCTTTGCTATCGCCCACAAAGATCTTGAGTTGCGTGGCCCAGGCGAATTATTGGGGGTGCGGCAAACCGGCGATATGCGCCTGCGTGTAGCACGACTCGATGCGGGTGAAGCCATGCTTGATGATATCCGATCCGTTGCCGATGAATTGCTGGCGAGTAATCCAGTTGTTGTTGCGCAATTATTGCAGCGTTGGTTGGGTCGAGCACAAGATTTTGCCACCGTATAAAATCAACCGCGTCGAGCAGACGAGACATTGAGATAAGCAGTGCAAGTACGTTGGGGTAGTCCTAAGCAGGAGCCACATTGGCATGACCTGGGTCGCGCTGATAAAATTCCTGTTGCTTTAAACGATTGGCTGTTAACGAAAGGTTCGTTGACGCAAAAAGTAATAGCGCGTTGCCGGGGCCATTTTCATTTGGAAATTGTGCGGCATGGTTGGGCGCGCGCCCAACTTAATGAACGACGCTTGTTATTAATGTCGGATTCAGAGTGGGCGTTGTGTCGCGAGGTTGCGTTGTGCTGCGATAAAACCCCGTTAATATTTGCGCGCACCATAATACCTAATAGCACGTTAAAGGGTTCCGGCCGACGTTTATCTTGTTTAGGTCGCAAGCCGCTGGGTGAGTTGTTGTTTCGTGATCGTTCTGTGCTGCGCAGTGACTTACAAATAGCCTGCGTTGAGAACAATCACTCTATGTTCGAAGGCCTTGCGATAAAGACGAACACTAAGGATAAAGAAATCTGGGGGCGTCGCAGTGTATTTTTCTTTGCTGGGCAGCCGCTGCTAGTTAGCGAAATGTTTTTGCCAGCGATTCGTCACTTATGAGCGTGAGAGCTATTGAGCGCTGGCATGGTTATGCTCGGTTAATGCGCCTTGACAAGCCAATTGGAATATTATTGTTGTTGTGGCCAACTTTATGGGGCTTGTGGGTTGCCGCAGAAGGTCTGCCGTCATGGCATATTTTATTTGTTTTTGTTGCGGGCGTGGTGTTGATGCGTTCTGCTGGTTGCGTCATTAACGACTATGTGGATAGGGATTTTGATGGTCATGTAGAACGCACTCAAGCCAGGCCATTAGTGAGTGGCGCGGTGACGACAAAAGAAGCATTAGTGTTGTTTGGTGTGTTGGTGATTGCATCTTTTGTATTGGTGCTTACTTTAGATTATTTTACCCTTGCCTTGTCTGTTGTCGCACTGTTATTGGCGGTTGTATATCCCTTTACGAAGCGATATATCAATATTCCGCAGGTGGTACTTGGCGCTGCATTTGCTTGGGCGATACCGATGGCGTTTGCGGCGATACGGGGTGAAATTCCGCTGGTGGCCTGGCTGCTTTTTATTGCGACAGTGTTGTGGGCGGTTGCCTACGATACTTTTTACGCTATGGTTGATCGCGAGGATGATTTGCGTATCGGCGTTAAGTCGACGGCAATATTGTTTGGCCGATACGATCGTATTATCGTTGCAGTGCTGCATGGTTTGGTATTGGCAATTTTACTGTTTGTAGGAAAAATAATTGCTGCAGGGTTTGTTTACTACATGGGTATATTCACAGCGATATTGTTTGCTGCATATCAGCAATGGTTGGTGCGTGATGGTGATAAGGCGCGTTGTTTTTACGCATTTTTGAATAATAACTGGTTTGGGTTGGTGATTTTCTTGGGTATTTTTTTAAATTTTGGGATTAGGTCAGCATGATAATCTCCAGCATGGCGACGTCTATTGCCGCAGTGGTGGCGGGCCTAATTTTATTGGTGTGGAGTGCTGATCGCTTTATTTTTGGCGCAGCACAAACGGCAATACATTTCAAAGTGCCACCTATTCTTATCGGACTAACGATAGTTAGTATTGGCACGTCAGCGCCTGAAGCGTTGGTTTCTTTGTCCGCCGCACTGCAAGGAAATCCAGGGCTTGCTATTGGTAACGTCTATGGGTCGAATATAGCGAATATCGCTTTGGTGTTAGGGGTGACCGCATTGGTGACGCCATTGGCAGTGAATTCGGCGACGTTGCGGCGGGAGCTGCCTATTCTTTTGATCATTAATATTGCAGTGATTGCATTGCTGTTTGATGGCACGCTTGGCCAATTTGATGGCGTACTGTTGTTGATTGCGATGGTGGTCGTTATGTATATTTTAGTGCGTCTTTCGCGTAGCGCTGGCGCCGATGATCCGATTAAAACTGAATTTGATGATGAGTTAAAAGAACAGGGTTCAATAAGCAAAGCGGTGGTGTGGCTGCTGGTGGGCCTGATTGTCCTGGTTGCCAGTGCCAAGCTGTTGGTCTGGGGAGCAGTCAATATTGCGCACGCCTTAGGTGTGAGCGATTTGATCATTGGTTTATCGATCGTTGCCATAGGCACTAGCCTGCCGGAGTTGGCGGCATCGGTGACGGGTGCGTTAAAGGGTGAGTATGACTTGGTGGTTGGTACTATTGTGGGCTCAAATATTTTTAATTTTTTGCTGGTGTTGGCGATGCCAGCATTGTTCTCGCCTGGCCCCTTTGCACCAGAAATACTTTATCGCGATGCAATGATCACCTTGTCGCTGACCGTGGCCTTATTTTTAATGGCGATGGGCATTCGTAAAGCAGGTTATATTATGCGCTGGGAAGGCGCGATATTGTTAACGACCTTCATTGCCTATATGGTGTTCATTTACATGCAATCATTGTCTGTTGTGGCAGCTTAATAATAACTAAATGGATAAGATAAAACTAAAGCAATTAGCCACAGCGGTCATCGACACTGAAATCCGCTCGATTGCTTTACTCAAACAGCGAATTGATGATGATTTTGTTCGCGCTTGCATGCTGATGCTCGAGTGCAAGGGGCGTATTATTGTTTTGGGTATGGGTAAGTCGGGTCATATTGGCAATAAAATCGCCGCGACTTTGGCGAGCACGGGTTCTCCTGCGTTTTTTGTGCACCCTGGCGAAGCGAGTCACGGTGATCTGGGAATGATCACGGTAGATGATGTGGTGTTAGCGATTTCGAATTCTGGCGAAACAGATGAGATTGTTACGATATTGCCCGTTATTAAGCGTCTGCACGTGCCGCTTATCGCAATGACAGGGAAGCAAACATCAACTATCGCAGAATTAGCCGATGTGAAAATTAATATTGGTATAGAGGAAGAAGCCTGCCCGTTAGGTCTGGCGCCAACATCGAGTACGACCGCGACCCTGGTGATGGGCGATGCGTTGGCAGTAGCGCTATTGGAAGCGCGAGGTTTTACAGCAGATGATTTTGCCCGTTCTCACCCAGGTGGGCGTTTGGGCCGTCGGTTGTTATTGCATGTTGCTGATGTGATGCGTGTCGGCAATGCGATGCCTATTACTAAAGATGATGCCAGTTTTCATGATGCGTTGTTGGAGATGACCAAAAAAGGTTTGGGGATGACGGTTATCGTTGATAACGACAATGCAGTGGTGGGTCTCATTACAGATGGTGATCTTAGACGTTTGCTAGACGGTGAGGCGGATATCCGTAGCGCTAACGTAAAAGAAGTGATGACGTTTAAGTGCAAGTTGATAAGCGCTAATATTCTTGCTGCGGAAGCCTTGCAAATTATGGAAGAGTATAAAATTAACTCTTTCCCCGTTGTTGATGAAGATAATAGGCTCGTCGGTGCATTTAATCTGCATGATCTTTTAAAAGCCGGTGTAGTGTAAGCGCAGTAAAATGAATCTTTTGTTTTTGGTGTGGTGTTGCCTCGATGCGCTGTGCCTCAAACGAAACCTTACATTTTTTAGTGTTAAATGGAGACCGTTACGGTGAAACTTTCTGATGAGGTGGCAGAGCGTGCAGCAAAAATTCGTTTACTGATTTTTGATGTTGACGGTGTGCTAACGGATGGTCGTTTGTATTTTGATGATAATGGCATTGAGTCTAAGGCTTTTCACTCTCTCGATGGCCATGGCATGAAAATGTTGCGTGACGGCGGTGTGGAGATGGCGATTATTACGGGTCGTCAATCTGATACGGTAAAGTATCGTATGGAAAATCTCGGTATTTCGCTTGTCCATCAAGGTCAACGTGATAAACGTCCCGCTTATCACGCATTGCTTGAGCAGCTAAAACTATCCCCTGAACAAGTTGCCTACATGGGCGATGACGTTGTTGACTTGCCTGTTATGACGCAAGTTGGCTTAGCTATTGCTACGGCCGATGCCCATTCTATGGTGCTAAAGCATGCTCATTGGGTAACCGAAAAAAATGGTGGTGCGGGGGCTGCACGTAACGCCTGCGAAATGCTACTGCATGCGCAAGGTAAGCTTGAAGCGATGTTACAGTCTTATATAGCCTGCAACGCAGATTAGGGCTAAGCTGCCACTATGACGCGTTTCATTCATCGCAGTAATGTTTCCATTTTTATCGCTGTGCTATTGCTGGCATTGCTGAGTCTTTGGTTGCGTGGACAGGCGCGGGACCCTGCGCCTGCGGAAGCTGAGGTGTTGGCCGTTCCGCACATTCCTGATTTTACTCTTGAAGAATTTGAAGCCGTTGCTATGGACGCTGATGGTGTGCCGCGTCAGCGCATGACTGGACTAAAGTTGCTGCACTATGCGGATGATCAAACGGCAACGGTCGACCATCCGCATGTGGTTATTTATAATGCAAAGACGCCGCCGTGGATGATCGATGCCGAGCGAGGCTGGTTGTCCGCTGATGGCAACATCTTACGTCTAAAAGATGAAGTGGTCGCATTACGTGAGCGTGACAAGCTTAATGAGGGAATAAAAATAGATACGTACGACGTTGACGTTGATTTGCTCACGGACGTTGCTGTGACGGATAGAGAGGTGTTGATTGTGGCTGACAGCAGCGTAACGGAGTCTGTTGGTATGCGCGCGCGCTTTGCAGAAAATCGTTTGTTTCTAAAGGATCGCGTGAGAGGACACTATGCAGTGCCTGGTTCGTAACTTAGCGCTAACTTTACTGCTATCTGTATTGATGGCCCCTGTTTATGCCTTGCAAAGCGATCGTGAGCAGGAGGTGTACGTTGAAGCAGATACGGCCGATCTTGATGAGGCGGCGGGAATTGGCATTTATCGTGGCGATGTTTTGATCAAGCAGGGTACTCTGGAAATTCGCGGCGATGAAGTCACCATCAAAACCAAAGATCGCAAATTTAGCTCGCTGACTTCTGTTGGTATGCCGGCTAAATTTCAGCAGCAGCTCGAACTAGATCAGAGTCCGGTGCTGGGGGATGCTAAACATATTCACTACAGTGTCGTCGACGGCATATTAACGATGCGCAAAGAGGCAAAGTTAACGCGTGATGGCGATGTGTTTACGGGTAATTATCTACGTTACGATACGATAAACGAGAAAATTAAGGCCAAGGGTGCTGATGATGGAAGCGAGCGTATTAAAATTATTATCCAGCCCGAGGCGCTGAATAGTGGCGAGCCTGCTCAATAAATATTGGCCGATGTGTGATTCGTTAGTGTAGTGTCCTGAATCACCACTCTATTCAGGACGCTACACTAGGGGGCGCTCTCAATTAATAAAGCTATACTGTTGCTCCTGAAAAAACGTCAGGTAAGGCGAGAGAAGAGAGGTTTGGTTACTCCAAATGAACGACGAACAACGCAGCTTGGCGTGTTTTCAGGCACAACTGAAAGGCCGGGCCTGTTTTGTTGTCCAGCCGCGTTTACCCTGCGGGCACGTCGTCACTCGCTTATGTAGTGTAACTACACGGCGCTCGCTCTGCCTTGCTGGACATCAAAACAGGCCCGGCAGTATAGCTTTGTAAATTGAGAACGCCCCTAGCCCCTTGATTAAAGTAAACCACCCCATTTACAAGTTCATTACTAAACTAACTTCTAACTTCGATAAAAGCTCATTCAACTCATCAGACGATGAGTCTGATACGGCCCAATAAATATAAAGTCACCTTGATCGCCCTGTATATTAAAATTCTACGCAAACTAACCCAATAGTTCCTTTCAATAAAAAGGATCCTAATGCTAGGATCCTTTTATTTATTGGCTAAGCCAATGCTCGCTTTGAGCGATACGATATTAATCAAGACTTAACGAGAAAAAATCACACGCTGTCCATTGACGATATCAACGGCCACAACGGCAGCCAAGTTAACCTCTGGGGCTGTAAAGCCAAAACCAGCGTCTACCACCAGGGCGCGGTTATTCGCGCTGTCAAGCGTGATGCCATTTGGAATGCTAAAGTTAAACGCATTGTCCGTAGTCGGCGTGTCGTTATCTGACAGGATCGTGCGCGCACCCGTGGCCAAATCAACGGCCACAATGGCATCCAATACGCCGTCTACCATCAGGACACGGTTATTCGCGCTGTCAAGCGTGATACCTCCTGAAGAGCTAAACGGATTGTCCTCAGTCGGCGTGCTGCTATTTGACAGGATCGTGCGTGCACCACTGGCCAAATCAACGGCCACAACGGCATTCAAACCATCGTTTACCACCAGGGCACGGTTATTCGCGCTGTCAAGCGTGATACCTCCTGGAAAGCGAAACGGATTGTCCGCAGTCGGCGTGCTGTCATCTGACAGGATCGTGCGCGCACCTGTGGCCAAATCAACGGCCACAATGGCATTCAAGCCATCGTTTACCACCAGGGCGCGGTTATTCGCGCTGTCAAGCGTGATACCTCCTGGACGACTAAACGGATTGTCCGCAGTCGGCGTGCTGTCATCTGACAGGATCGTGCGCGCACCCGTGACCAAATCAACGGCCACAATGGCATTCAAGAAGCTGTCCACCACCAGGGCGCGGTTATTCGCGCTGTCAAGCGTGATACCTCCTGGACGACTAAACGGATTGTCCGCAGTCGGCGTGCTGTCATCTG
>NVRQ02000078.1 GCA_002400905.2 Gammaproteobacteria bacterium
CCGCACTGGGCGCGTCGTTAGTATGCAAGGTACTAAACACCAAATGTCCGGTTAACGATGCCTTAGTCGATACATCAGCAGTCTCGGCATCACGTATTTCACCTACCATAATAACATCTGGATCGTGTCGTAAAAAATGACGCAAAACAGTCGCAAACGTATTGCCCTTAACGTTAGCAACCTGCACTTGCTCGATGCCATCGATATCATATTCCACCGGATCTTCAACCGTAAGAATATGCGGATTACGTTGCTTCACCTCATTCAGCAAGGCATACATGGTGGTTGACTTCCCTGAACCCGTTGGGCCAGTCACCAAAAATAAGCCATGAGGACGATGCAGCATTGACCTAACTGCTGCTAACTCGCTCGCTTGTAGTCCTAACTTAACCAAAGGCTTAAGGCCCACATCCTTGTCGAGGATACGAATCACCACACTCTCACCGCGGACCGTCGGAATAATCGAAATACGCAAATCGATGACCTTTTGCCCACGCACCAAACGCGCATGCCCATCCTGAGGCAAACGGCGCTCAGCAATATTCATCTGGCCAATGATTTTTATACGACTCACTAAGGCTGGCAACAAAGACTTATGCAAGGCGCGCGAAAACTGCATCTTGCCATCAATACGATAATAGACATTGACACGATCGCGCTCAGGACGAACGTTGATATCCGACGCTCCGCGCGTTACTGCCTGCAGCACAATAGCATTGAGCAAGCGAACAATAGGCTTTTTCTTAGCCTGTTGCTCAATAACATGAAGGGCCTCATTGGCAGTAGCATCCTCAACAGGATCCATTGCCATATCCTCAATGGCTTCAACCTCTTCATGCTCGCTATAGAATTTGCTCAGCGCCAACGCCATATCTTCTGGTGATACCATCACCGCTTCGACACGCTGGTTGATATTAAAACGTAAGGCGTCGATACCCTGCTGATCAAGCGGATTTTCCATGGCCACGATCAACTTGCTATCGACTATCCCAAGCGGAAATATGTTGTACTGCATAACGAGATCGGTTGGAACGTTGAGCCGGGTTTCCGGCGGCACCTCGTAACCCTCAAGCTTTATCAAAGGAATATTAAGTTTATGCGCCAGTGCTGCATTAATTTGTGTCGGCGTCGCCATACCCATTTCAACCAGAATACGGCCAATGTGTTTGCCGTTTTCCTTAATTTGTTGTGCCAGCGCAACTTCCAGCTGTTTTTCAGAAATATGGCCAAACTTGACCAACACCTCACCAAGATATGAGACTTGATTGGACGGCTTATTGCCAATAACCTTAGCCAGGTCATTAACATTCTTCACCACGTGCTCCATCACCATCAGCATATTTTAGGGGTCTCGAGATCCATAATTCTATTTATACGCAGCATATTGAACGTGTAGACTAACGCCAACCTCCGCGACGAACATAACAAAGCAAAGACAAATCCAGCCAATCGTCAATTTATTGGCGAAACTTATAACAAAATTATACGTGAATCCATGTACTTAGCGATATAGCTACTCCATTATATGCTCAAATAAACATGGCATGAGTTTCGCATTATACTTTGCGTAATACTTTATGGAGCCACGGACCAATGCCATTACAGCAGCTAATAGATGATGCCATGCGGCAGGTTACCGCTGACAAATCACTTTTTGATCAGCATTCAGAGCAGTCAGGGAAGACTGAAGATAAAGCGCTTGCAGCACTCTTTCGCATATCCGGCGCCTTGCAGACTAGCTTAGATATTCACTTAGTGATACAAGCATTTTACGATGGCTTGATTGATATGTTTGGCACTAGCACGTTGGAATACAGCCATGAAGACAGCAAACTAAAGCTTGCTCATGGCATCCTCGGCCGCCACCGCTGCAACTACCAACTTACTCTACACGGTAAGACCCTTGGCGAAGTCACCATTTCTCGGCGTAAACGCTTCACAAAAGCCGAAATTTTGCTGCTTGAAAACCTACTTTGCACTCTCGTTAATCCACTAAATAATGCCTTGTTATACCAAGAAGCATTGGCCGCAGCGTTAAGAGATCCTCTCACCAATCTCAATAACCGACGCGCCATGGAGGCAACCTTAGTCAGAGAAACTGAGTTGGCTAAACGCAATCGAACATTGCTCTCTCTAATCACCTTGGATATCGATTTTTTCAAGAAAATTAATGATACCTACGGACATTTAACGGGTGACAAAGTCATAGTTGAAGTCGCCAATGCACTACAAAATGCAGTCCGTAGTTGCGATATCGTATTTCGCTACGGTGGCGAAGAATTCGTTGTCATCCTAAGCGGCACCAATACTCACGGGGCTCATCTGCTCGCCGAACGAGTACGCAAAACAATTGAAGCTCAACTCATTCCACATGAAGACGGTGATATCAACATCAGCGCAAGTTTAGGCGTCGCCACTTTCGAGCACGCTGACGACAAACATAGTTTGTTCTCAAAAGCCGATGCGGCGCTATACCAAGCAAAGCGCATGGGACGAAATCGTACTGAAATTTATTCCGATGAAACTACATCAGCAAATACCGCAGCGCCTGTCGAATCACCAAAAAAAGGCCTGACCAGAAACGAAATCGCATCAAAAGTAGGCTTTGCTGAAGCCACACTCTAAAACTGAGAGCTAGTCGCCAATATTTGGCTAAAACTCACTCAGAAATGACCGCTAATACAGACTATGATGGTTAAATTAAAAGGGTATATCATGACTCATCGCAAATTACCGTTGATGCTTCTTCTTATTAGCTCCAGCTGGTTCACCATCGGCAGCGGTACTGTCATCGCTGACGAAGGTGTTTACCGCGAACGCGCGAGTGTTACTGTGCCGAACACTGGCATGAGTATGGAACAAGTCGAGAACAAATTTGGTCGTGCCCCCTCTTCGCTGCCAAGTGTCGGTGAGCCACCTATCACTCGCTGGGAGTACAGCGGTTTTACTGTATATTTCGAGCATCAGCACGTCATTCATAGCGTCATCACTAGCTGATAGCGCAGCCTATAAGTTCAACTCAGTCGTATCTTCCTGGACGCTAACACTTCAACTACTTCCCTAAGCCTCTTATCCGCTTAACGTAGCTTAGGCATACTAATAACGCAAAATACCACACGCCTATCGAAACCCACAAAACCAAAAAGGCGGCACCCTTTATCCTCTCATCTGTGCCACAATATCAAGCACACCTAACGAGAAGATAAAAACGCATGATTGTTATTCTCGAGCCCAACCTTGGTCAGGACGACCAGCGCTATAAAGCTATTATCGAACATCTCAACGTCTACCCTGGCGTACAAATCCGCAGTCACCAAGTCAAAGGCCAACAACAATCGTTAACCGAAATTTATTTGATCGGCGACACCAAACCGCTACCTATTGATATCATCGCCGAACTCCCCGGTGTTGAACGCGCTATTCGTATCTCTGCCGAGTACCGTGTATTAGGTCGCCATACGAATGATCGGCGCAGTGCAAACTTTGAATACAACGGCGTTACCTTTGGCCAAGACACCCTAAACGTGTTCGCCGGCCTGTGTGCCGTCGACACACCAGAACATGTTGAAGCCATGATGCGTGCGTTAAAAGAAAATGGCCAAACCTGCACCCGCATGGGCGCCTACAAACCCCGCACCAGCCCCTATGCCTTCCAAGGTCACGGCGCAAACTGCCTACCTTATGTCTTCGAGTTAGCTGGCAAATATGGCATTAAAGTCGTCGCCATGGAAGTTACCCACGAATCGCATGTTGATGAAATCCATCAGGCATTACACCAAACGGGTAACCCAACCGGGGTCATGCTACAGATCGGTACGCGTAACACACAAAATTTTGAGCTACTAAAAAGCGTAGGTCGACAAATTGAATACCCCGTACTGCTCAAACGTGGCTTCGGTATCACGCTAGAAGAGTCACTCAATGCTGCAGAATATCTTGCCAGCGAAGGTAATAGCCGCATTGTTTTTTGTCTTCGCGGAGTGAAAACGCATCTTGGCGACCCTCACCGCAACCTCGTCGACTTTGCCCATGTGCCAGTGGTTAAACGCTTAACGCGCATGCCAGTTTGCATTGACTGCTCACACTCAGTCGGCACGCGTATCGCTGGAACAGACAATATTCTTGATATTCTACATGTCACTGCCCAAGGTATTGTTGCGGGCGCCAATATGGTGTTAGTTGACTTTCACCCCGCACCGGAAAAAGCCATGGTCGATGGTCCGCAAGCACTATTGCTAAAAGAGCTGCCTTATTTTCTTAGCGACATTGCTATTGCACGGCAAGCCTACCTGGACCGACTCAAATTAAACCAACAGTTTCTAAAAGAAAATAAATAAGCGAAAAGTTGAATACAGAGACAGTGCTGTCCCGTTAACTTGAAATATATCGCGACTCAACGGGCGAAATGCTTAGCGATTAGATTGTTTTGAGGCACTAGAGACATGAAAACCAATAATACCCCTCTGTCATTCCGGCGCAGGCCGGAATCCAGTGGTTTCAACGACATTCTGGATTTCGGCCTGCGCCGAAATGACGGGGAAAAGTTAACGGGACAGCAATGAGACAGAAACCAAAAATTCCTAGTTTCAATTTTACCCTTCCCTGAAGAAGATTCAAGATAACGAGTGGCTGAACGCAGTAGAAAGAGCACAACCACATCACTGCAAGGCGCATGACGTTATTTTTCACGATAACGATCAATGTCACTGGTATTTCTTTCTGCTAAAAGGCTCAATACGCGCACAAAAAACTCTAGGAGCCTGTCGGATGATTTAGGTGTTCGTAGCGAGGCGAGTGGGTAGTGAGACCATTTTTTCCGCCGCC
>NVRQ02000079.1 GCA_002400905.2 Gammaproteobacteria bacterium
ATTGAGCAATTTGTTGCTGCGGTGTATCTTCGCGTAAAAATTTAATGCTCACGGTTTCAGCACTAACTTCTTCGTCACCCAGTATTAGGGCAAGTTGCGCACCGGACTTATCTGCCCGCTTCATTTGACTCTTGAAACTACCACCGCCACACAAACTTTGCACACGCAAAGCCGAAAAATCATTACGTAGGCTTTCAGCCAATACCAAGCCATTCACTTGCGCCGCCTCACCGACCATAACCAAACACACGTCGAGCGGGTCGATCACTTCATCGTTTGCGCTCAATTGCACCAGCTCAAGCAAACGTTCCAAACCAATGGCAAAACCAACGGCAGTGGTTTCACGTCCACCCAACTGTGAGACCAAGCCATCATAACGGCCGCCAGCACATACGGTACCCTGCGCACCAAGCTGATCTGTTACCCACTCAAATACCGTGGCATTATAATAGTCTAAACCACGAACCAAACGCGGGTTCACTTTATAAGGAATGCCCGCGCTATCGAGCATCCTTTTAAAGGAATCAAAATGTTGACGCGATGCATCACCCAAAGCATTAATCAGCTGCGGCGCTTGCTCTATGATTTCTTGCATAGCCGGATTCTTACTATCAAGAATACGCAAAGGGTTCGTCTCCATGCGCCGTAAAGCCTCTTCATCAAGCGTGTTCTGGTTGTCACGCCAGTACTGCAAAAGCTGCTCACGATAACTCGCTCGTTCTTCAGTAGAACCCAACGAGTTAATCTGTAACTCAAGCCCCTCAATACGTAATTCTTGCCAAAGACGTGCGCTGAGCATAATAAGCTCCGCATCAATATCTGGCCCAGCCATGCCATAAGCTTCCACACCCAGCTGATGGAACTGTCGATAACGCCCCTTCTGCGGTCGTTCATGACGAAACATCGGGCCGCTATACCAAAGACGCTGCAGTTGGTTATACAACAAGCCATTTTCTATGGCTGCACGAACACAACCTGCCGTCCCTTCCGGTCGCAGCGACAAACTGTCGCCATTGCGATCCTCGAAAGTATACATTTCCTTCTCAACAATATCAGTCACTTCGCCAACTGCGCGTTTAAACAGCTCTGTTTTTTCCAAAACCGGCAAGCGTATTTGCTGATAACCGTAGCGAGACATCAACTCCACTAACTTTGATTCTAACTTTAACCACGCTGCAGTATTACTGGGCAGAATATCGTTCATTCCGCGCACTGCTTGAATAGATTTAGACACGTAAAACCTTTATTTGAAAAAGCAAAATAGAATGAATGTTATTGATTTTCCCAAAAAATTTTAAATTCTTTGGCTTCATTACTACCCGAGAAACTCTTATGTAACGCAGTCGCGTATTCGCGCACCTCATTATTATTACCCAAGGCACTCTCTATACGAATCGCCAACCATAATGACGGCGCATTGGCTTGCGCCACAGAAAAATAACGTTGAAGAAATGCTCTAGCGCTAACATGCTCCTCAGCAATAAAACTGAGGTCTGCAAGCTGATAAAGTGAGCGCGCACGATCCTCATCATACTCCACGGCTTGACGAAACCGCTCAGCAGCCAATTTTAAATCACCCGACTGACGCGCGCACAAACCAGCGTTTTCAAACGCCTCAGACGTCGAGGTATAAAATTTATCCTGCAATACTTCAGTAAAATATTTATCGGCTTCAGCGTATTGCTGACGATCACAAAGATAAACACCATAATTATTTTTAATCGCCGAATCTTTGGGTGCAAGCTTTAACGCCCGGGTAAAGTGATCATCAGCACGCGCATACTGCTTCATCCGACGATACGATTCCGCAGCATAATGATGCGCATCGGCCAATCGAGGATCCAACTCAATGGCGCGCTTGAAATTTGAAATAGCTAATTGCGGACGGCCCTGCTGCAAATAACCCAGGCCCAAACGCACATTAATTTCTGCAGCGGAGTCTTCATCCGAACCTGTGCCACTGCCTGTCGTAGCACACGCCACAACAAATAGAGACAATAAGAAAACTATTACGACTCGCATCAACTTACCCTCTCTCTGTTGCCGACATGCGTCGCTGCTGGCGGCGCGTCTTATCTACTATCTGTCCTGCCAACTGGCCACACGCACCATCAATATCCTCGCCACGTGTCTTGCGCGTAATGGTCACCAGACCTGCAGCAACCAATATATCTCTAAACCGGTCAATCGATGATTGCGGCGAACGCTTATAATCCGCCTCTGGAAATGGATTAAACGGAATAAGGTTGACCTTAGCCTGACGACCCTGCAGCAGGCCCGCCAATTGTTTTGCCTGTTTAACGCTATCATTAACACCCTCTAACATAACGTATTCATACGTCACTTTTTTACGTGGTGAGCCAGCCACGTAGGCCTCACAAGCATCCAATAACGCTTTGATCGGGTATTTCTTATTCAATGGCACTAATACATTTCGCAACGCATCGTCTGCCGCATGCAATGACACAGCAAGACTGACATCGGCAACCTCACGCAGCCGCTCCAACGCAGGAATTACGCCTGCTGTACTCAAGGTAACACGACGCTTCGACAAACCATAAGCGTCATCGTCAAGCATGACATTGATGGACTTAACGACCTTGTCGAAATTCAACAAGGGTTCGCCCATCCCCATCAAAACGATATTAGTGATTTTACTGCGACCATCTCCGCGAAAACCAATGACCCTGTGAGCAAGCCATATCTGGCCAACGATTTCCGCAACACTGAGGTTGCGATTAAATCCTTGGTAGCCAGTAGAGCAAAAACTGCACTCTAACGCGCAGCCAACCTGAGACGAGATGCATAAGGTACCGCGCTCAGTTTCGGGGATATAAACTGTCTCAATGCAATTGCCGCCTTCTAGACGCAACAACCATTTATAAGTGCCGTCGGAGGAGCGTTGTTCAGACACTATCTCTGGCAGACCTATTTCTGCGATATTCGCCAGCGCGGCGCGTAATGTCTTATTCAGATCAGTCATCTGATCAAAGTCCGTCACACCACGCTGGTGAATCCATTTCATTACTTGGCTCGCACGAAACGAGCGCTCACCCATTTGAACAAACCAATCCACCATCGCCTCGCGATCGAGATCCAGTAAGTTGGTCTTTTTTACGGGTGAACTAGTCATTAGCGCGTACGAGAACAAAGCTCCGCGTCGGAAAAGAAGAAGGCAATTTCTTCTTTCGCGGTATCAGCACCATCAGATCCATGGCATGCATTTTCATCGATACTGTCTGCAAAATCAGCGCGGATCGTACCCGCAGCCGCTTCTTTAGGATTCGTCGCACCCATGACATCGCGATGCACCGCAATAGCATTCTCGCCTTCCAATACTGAAATCATGACAGGACCTGAAGTCATAAAACCTACCAAGTCTGCATAAAATGGGCGTTCTTTATGTACAGAGTAAAAATCGCCCGCCCGCTCGTCACTAAGATGAGCCATCTTTGCAGCGACTACACGCAACCCTGCCTTCTCAAATCGGCTATAAATCTCTCCGATTACATTTTTGCCAACCGCGTCAGGCTTCATAATAGACAAGGTTCTTTCAACAGCCATAAAAAACTCCAGAAAATTCAACTAGTTAATAGAAATACCCCGCTATAGAACATAACGGAGGAAGCAAATCCCCCCTATTCTAAAGAATAGGGGCACTGCTCGGCAATGAAAACGGTGATTAATTCAAGCTAGTGTAGGTCGTCGCCCATTTTGTAACATTAGAATGAGTCCTATTTTTTACCAGGCAACGCGCACCCCTCAAGGGGGTATTGAACAGAACCCTCGGGGTGCAAGGCGAGAGGCGCCGTCATAGTGGGCCTATGGCGACAACGAGTAACGCTGCAGGGTGAAAAATGGGCGACGACCTGCACCTGGGAGCCCACCGGATTTAAGTGTTCATAGCGAGGCGAGCGAAACCACTAGATTGATAGCCCACTAGCTGACGCTAAAACTTTCGCCACAGCCGCACTCATCGGTCACATTGGGGTTACGAAACTTAAAGCTTTTATTGAGTCCTTCTGCAACATAATCGAGCTCAATGCCCTCTAACATTTCTAAACTGTCCCGATCAACAATAACTGACGCCTCATGCTGAGTAAAAATACTGTCATTTTCACCTTGCTCATCAGCAAAATCGAGCACGTAAGCAAAACCTGCGCAGCCATTTTTCTTTACCCCTAAGCGAATACCCACACCTGAGCCACGCTCTTCAAGCATAAATTGAATACGCTGGGCGGCAGCTTCTGTTAGTGCAATTGACATGATCTATCCTCTCAATTATTACCAAGCAACTGACGCCATTTTCTGGCTCATTTGCGTTAATTCTCTAATCGCCACTATTGCTGCATCACACTCGGCTTGCGTACTGTCTTTACCAAAACTAACTCGCACCGTACTTTGCGCCAAGCTATCATCCAAACCCATAGCGCGTAACACATGACTCGGCTCGGTATCCCCGCTAGCACAAGCTGAACCACTGGACACTGCAATACCTTTGGCATCGAGACTCATTAGTAGAGTCTCGCCTTCGACACCCGAGACGGCTATCAGTGTCGTATTGGGCAAACGCTGCGCTGTCTCAGCAATAATGTGGACACCAGCAATGGTGTTCAATGCCGACTCCAGGCGGTTACGCAGATCTAGCGTATGCCGACTACGCCTATCGAGCTGATCACGCGCTAACTCAGCTGCTTTCGCAAAGCCGACTATAGCAGCAACATTCTCCGTTCCTGAACGGCGACCTTTTTCATGGCCACCACCCAACAGTAACGGGGGGATATCCAGGGCTTTATCTACAACCAAAGCCCCAACACCTTTAGGACCATAAATCTTATGTGAAGACAGACTCATAAGGTGAACACCTAAGGCATTAAAATCAACCGAAATTTTACCCGCGGCCTGCACTGCATCGGTATGCACGATAACGCCATGCTCCCGTGCCTGATGCGCTAAAGACTCAACTGGCTGTACAGTGCCCGTTTCATTATTAGCCATCATAAGCGATAGCAATACTGGCTTACGTCGCAACATCTTAGCTACAGCAAACTTATCTACTATACTGTTCGCATCGACAGGCACTAACTCTAATTCCCATCCCCTGGCCTGCCATTGGTATGCCGGCTCTAAGACGGCAGGGTGTTCGATAGCGCTAACACAAAACGTTCCAACCTCACGGCAAGCCAACACATTCAAGGCTAAATTATTTGCTTCGGTACCACCGCTGGTAAAAATAAGCTGCGTAGGATGCGCACCCACTAAATCCGCAACTTGCTCGCGCGCATTATCGATTGCTGTACGGGCTATTCGGCCAGGACTATGGATGCTCGATGGGTTGCCGTGATGCTCTATCAGATAAGGCCGCATGGCCTCAAATACTGCGGGGTCCAGCGCGGTGGTAGCATTATGATCTAAATAAATGGTCAACTACTGCCACCCTCGGGACACTACGTGCCTATTACAGTCGATTTTTTGATATCCGATAACGGGACATAGTGAGGTTGGGTGGCTTTGTCCTGGCGTTCAGCAACAGTACCAATCGCTTGCCGCTGAACCAGGTCACCAAGACTGATATTACTTAGAAAAGTATAAATCTGTTCGCTCAGATCCACCCACAAGTCATGGGTCAAACAGGGCTCACCGTGCTGACAATCCGCACTGCCACCACAGCGGGTCGCATCAATCTCTTCATCAATAGCATTCAATACGTGAATCACCGCAATCTCACTCGCGTCACGCGCCAAACGATAACCACCGCCTGGTCCACGGGCACTCTCAACCAAACCTTGGCGACGCAGCTTAGAAAACAACTGCTCTAGATAAGACAATGAGACTTCTTGGCGTTTTGATATATCGGCTAATGGAGTGGGGCCATTTTCAGTATGGAGCGCGAGATCTAACATGGCAGTCACTGCGTAACGACCTTTAGTGGTTAATTTCATCGACAGCGACTCCTTGCGGCACAACAAGCTAAAAGGTTTCTATCCCGATCTTACTTAAAGAGTACATAGACCGGAGCATCACTCTAGCAATACTTGACTAATTTAGTCAAGTATTGCTCCGCAACCTTTTCTGCACCGCACTCAGCACGCCACGCAAGATATTAATGTCCTGCTTTTCAGGCTGCGCCTTCAGGAATAAACGGCGCAATCTGCGTGCAATATGACCGGGCTGTTCGGGATTGAGAAATTCAACGTCGATCATTACCTGCTCTAAATGCTCAAAAAAACGTTCTAGCTCCTCAACTGGGGCGGGTAACACGTCACCCTTAACAACCCCTTCAGCACCCGCAAGGCGCAATTCATAACACATGATTTGCACCGCTGCGGCAAGATTGAGTGATGGATAATTGGGGTTGGCATCTATCTGCACATGATAGTGACAGGCTTCAAGTTCACCGTTAGTCAACCCAGAATGTTCGCGGCCAAACACCAGGGCGATTTCTGCTTCGCTGTGATCGGCCGAATACTGTGCGCATTCACATGGCGACATCTGCGGCCACGGTATGGTGCGCTCACGCGCACTCAGACCAAAGACGTAATGACACCCAGTCAATGCTTGCTCAAGGCTGTCACAGACCACCGCATTCGCCAATACGTCATCCGCACCAGAAGCTCTAGCGGTAGCGTCCACGTTGGGATAAGACTTTGGCTCGACTAACACAAGCCGCTCAAAACCCATTGTTTTCATCGCACGGGCAGCAGCACCAATGTTACCAGGATGGCTGGTAGCAATAAGAACAATACGAATTCGGTCAAAGAGTGTAGGCAAAAGAATAAGAGTCAAGATGATTGATCGGTGCAATGCTAGAATAGCACGCCTTATCCACAACTAAACAAAACTAAGGAAAATACACGCATGCACCCGATGTTAAATATCGCCGTTCGCGCCGCACGCCGAGCGGGAGACATCATTAGTCGCTCTATGGACAAGCTAGATAGCATTGACGTCGTCACTAAGGATCACAACGATTTTGTCAGCGCAGTTGACGAAGCTGCCGAAGCCGCCATCATCGATATCATCAAAACAGCCTACCCTAACCATCAAATCATGGCCGAGGAAAGTGGACATCAAGGTGATAGCGACTATCTCTGGATTATCGATCCATTAGATGGAACCACTAATTTTCTTCACGGCTTTCCACAGTTCGCTGTCTCCATTGCACTGAAACACCAAGACAAACTTCAGCAAGCAGTGATCTATAACCCAGTGAGCCAAGAGCTATTTACCGCGAGTCGCGGCGCAGGAGCCCAGCTAAACAATCGTCGTATTCGAGTAAGCAATCGAAAAGAACTTGCTGGCTCACTCATTGGCACAGGATTTCCTTTTCGCAAAGACCAAGACCTCGACGCTTATCTAAAAACCTTTCGTGCTATTGCACCCAAAACAGCGGGTATTCGCCGCGCCGGATCGGCCGCGCTTGATCTCGCTTATGTCGCCGCTGGCCGCTTAGACGGATTCTGGGAGTTCGGCCTAAAACCCTGGGACTTTGCCGCTGGCGCGCTGCTCATCGAGGAAGCCGGTGGCTTGGTCAGTGATATGTCGGGCGACAATAAACACTTCGAAAGCGGTGATATTGTCTGCGGCAATGCAAAAATTTTCAAAGCGTTGCTTCAGAATATACGGCCACACCTATAAAAATAACTATTAACAATCAATAGCTTAAATTACAATCTTAAAGAAATTAAGCGCTCACCTTACACCTAGATTAATCAGTTGGACAGCCTGTAGAGTGGTTTCGAGTGTTCGACTAACAAAGCAAAAAAATAAGTTAATGGCCGGGTCCTTAATGTTTTTTTGCAAAGTTAGGCAGGCACTCGGGGCCGCTCTGCGGGTTGTAGCGCCTTCACCAAATGGGTGAGGGTTGGTTTTAGTACAATCTGATTCAGCTTCAATCATTTAGTCGTACCTCGTAGCGGTCAACTGATGTGCTAGGTTAAACAAATATGTGCGCAATTTCACACATTTAACCATCAAGTTTTGCCCGCTATTTCCCGACAACAAGGGTGACACTTTTTGGGAGCAACTATGTCAGACAATAACAACAACACGGGCTTTGGGGATAGAGCGCAAGAGATGCTAATGCTCGACATGCTCGATGGCATGCACGAGTTTTTTACTCAAACCGCCTATCATTCCTCACTAGCCAATAGCTTTGAAATTCTACGTGCAAAGGAAAAAGTAAACGGAGAACATAACAACCAAGCCGAAAAAACTGCCCTCAGCCAAGAGTGTGGCGCAGTCATCATTTCGTTCAGCGAAGCTCGTGCACGTCGAGCAATGCGTCAAGACCCCTATGGTAAAGACATCATCGCTCAACGCTCGCTGAGTAAACCGTAAAAAGTTTAATTCTGAACCCTACTCTGATACTTACGTATCAAGCCTGGCTGACAAAGGACGTCGGCCGCACCATAAAGACCGCAACCAAAGCCAACAGCAAATAATCTTTCATTTTCCCTCATTGCTGTCCCGTTAACTTTTTCCCGTCATTCCGGCGCAGGCCGGAATCACAGAGGGGTATTATTGGTTTTCATGTCTCTAGGAGACTGTCGGACTTAGGACAAATCTACTGCGGGAAAGCCATTTTGGCAGCCAAAATACTCGGAATAAACGACTAAACGTACTACCTTAGCGTTTCATCGACTCAAAAAATTCAGCATTGGTCTTGGTGGCCTTGAGTCGATCAAGCAGAAACTCAATCGCAGCCAATTCATCCATCG
>NVRQ02000008.1 GCA_002400905.2 Gammaproteobacteria bacterium
ATTTAATAAAGCCGTTGGTGTTACCGGTGTCGTATTAACCAAGCTTGATGGGACGGCTAAAGGTGGCATTACCTTCGCCATTGCGCATAAGCTCGGCATACCCATCCGCTATATTGGTGTGGGTGAAAGTATTGATGATCTACGTGAATTTAATGCCGAAGAGTTTGTTGATTCCCTGCTGGCCGTCGAATAATTACCTGAAGTCTTAATACGAATAGAGATTTTGCTATCAGGCAAGGGGAAAAATGAACGGAGTAAGGGAGTTGATAGGAAATAAACGACTGAGTGAGTACATTTTTAACGCTGTATGAGAGTAAAAAATGCTTCGTGCAAAGGTCTCACCTCGTAATAAGAGCTGCATACCTAATCTATGATTATTGAATTTGATCACGTTTCCAAGCGCTACGAAGGGAGTCGCGATGCCTTGCACGATATTAACTTTACGCTGGGTCGTGGCGAAATGGCTTTTCTCACTGGTCATTCAGGCGCAGGTAAAAGTAGCTTGCTGCGACTGATTGCTTTGATCGAGCGGCCCAGCAGTGGTCGTCTGTCGGTCTATGGCAAAGATCTATCGAAGGTTAAGCCGCGGCAAGTACCATTTTTGCGGCGTAATGTTGGCATTGTTTTTCAAGACCACTGCTTGCTGGATGACCGTACCGTTTTTGATAACGTTGCCCTGCCGCTAATTGTTAGTGGCCAGCTTGAATACGCTGAGATGGCGCGCCGTGTTCGTGCGGCCTTGGATAAAGTCGGTTTGCTCGATAAAGAAAAAATGAATCCGCAGCATTTGTCCGGGGGAGAGAAGCAGCGCGTGGGTATTGCACGTGCGGTGGTCAATCGTCCGTCGCTATTGCTGGCCGATGAGCCAACGGGAAACCTCGATCCACAGTTATCCGAAGAGATCATGACCCTGTTTCAGCAATTCAATCAGGTGGGTGTTAGCGTTATGATAGCGAGCCACGATATGGCGCTGATTTCACGAATGCGTAAGCGTGTGCTGACCTTGAAAGATGGACGTTTGATTGATGACAGAGTGTTAGTGTAGTGTTTCATACTGAATGCAGGGATAGAAAGCCAGTCAATACGCGAGTACAAGGCGCAACGCGCACCCCAAGGGTTCTGTTCAATACCCCCTTGAGGGGTGCACTTCCTGCGGGGCGCAGGCAAGGGTGGCTCCCTTGTCAAGGGTTGCAACGTGCCCTCGGGGTGCAACGCCGTAATCGTGTATTGACTGGCTTCCCTTCGGGCGCAAGCAGCAAGGCAGCTGCGGTGTTGCGCCCTCTTGAGATAGGACCACTATCCCTGCGAGGACGCGCCTTGCTGCTTGCGTCTATCTTATGAAACACTATACTACATGAACCGACGTACGCCACAGCCACAGCGGCGATCGAGCCGTCGTGATCATTCTAGCGCATCGAAACCTTTGTCGGAGCGATCCAGGCGGGCGCCTGCCGGTGGTTTGCGTATGCGCCTACGGCTTTATTTTTTACGTCATGCTCAAGCCTTTGTCGATAGCTTGGGTCGGCTGCGCAAAGCACCTTTAGCCAGCACCATGACCGTTATGGTCATTGGTATCGCATTGGCGCTGCCTACGGGTTTGTACCTGGTGGTTAAAAATCTGCGTGGTTTTGATGATCAATGGCAGAGCGCAACCCAGTTATCGGTATTTTTGCAAAAAGCGCTACCTGCTCCACGGCTCAGCAAATTGCTTGATGAATTAAAGCAAGATAATGAAATTACGCATTTTGAATACCGCGATCCTGCGGCAGTGTTAATCGAATTTAGCCAACTTGCTGATCTTGGCGATAGCCTTGAAGTGCTCGACGACAATCCACTGCCAGGTATTATCATCGTGCAGTCCGCCGCAACCGATAGCGACGCCATGGCTAAGCTAGTGGATAGACTGGAAGCCAAGGCTGAAATCGACTTTGTTCAGCTAGATCGGCGCTGGCTAGAACGTCTCTACGCCATTGTCGATATTGGCAAGCGCAGTATTATCGTACTCGCCTGCTTGCTTGGTCTTGCTGTTGTGCTCGTCGTGGGTAATACCATACGCCTCAGCATAGAAGGTCGCCGCGCCGAAATTAAGATCATCAAGTTGATTGGTGGTACCGATGGCTTTATTCGTCGGCCATTTCTCTATAGTGGTCTTTGGTACGGCCTATTTGGCGGGGTTTTTGCTTTAATCCTTATCAATATCGCTCTATTTGCCATTAGAGGGCCTGTTAAGGCCCTAGCACGACTCTATGACGATGGATTTGGTTTGTTAGCTGTCGACTTTTCGACGACTGGTATCGTCATTCTAGGGGCTATTTTGTTGGGTTGGGGTGGTTCCTGGTTGGCGGTAAGCCGCCATTTACGTGATATTCAGCCAACCTAAGGATAGATTTAGGTCAAAACATCCAGGAATAATTGGCCAGATGGACAGTTTTTTGATCAATCTGTGATAGCTTTTGAGTATAAAGGTTAATGTTTCCATTGAACTATCGCTACAATTAGCACTCTATGTTGGAGAGTGCTAATATTGGACGCAGAACAGAAGAGGATCAAATTATGACTGCAAACGCGAATGCCATGAACTTGATTATCCCGGTAGGGAGTATCGAATCATATTGCCAGGCCATCTCCAGCGTTCCTGTCTTACCAGCGGAAGAAGAACGCGATCTTGCTCGCCGCTTCCGCGACGATGAAGACCTCGAAGCAGCGCGTCAGCTAATTATGTCGCAGCTACGTTTTGTTGTGCACATTGCCCGTGGCTACAGCGGTTATGGTCTACCGCATGCTGATCTAATTCAAGAAGGTAATATCGGCTTGATGAAAGCGGTAAAACGTTTCGATCCAGAAGTAGGGGTTCGCCTTATCTCCTTTGCCGTGCATTGGATTCGCGCAGAAATTCACGAATTTATTCTTAAAAACTGGCGCATCGTCAAAGTTGCGACCACTAAAGCGCAGCGTAAACTATTTTTTAACCTGCGTAGCAGCAAGAAGCGCCTAGGTTGGTTCAGCCACGCCGAAGTGCAAGCGGTTGCTAAAGATCTTGGCGTGCCGCCAGCGACGGTTCTTGAAATGGAAAAACGTATGAGCGCGCACGACGCTTCATTTGATCCAGGCCCAGAAGCCAACGATGAAGATGATCGCGCATTTTCTCCTGCAGCTTATTTAACCAAAGAGGGTGATGATCCCGCTAAGTTAATCGAGAACGATAACTGGACTAACCATAGCAACGCTGGTTTGGCTAATGCGATGATGAAACTTGATGATCGTAGTCGTACTATTCTTCAGCGTCGTTGGTTAGCCGACGAAGGCAAAGCGACGTTGCAAGAGCTTGGGGCTGAATACAGTGTGTCGGCTGAGCGTATTCGTCAGCTTGAGAAGAGTGCGATGGGCAAACTTAAAAAGGCAATGACTGCAAGTTAACCAGATTTATTATTCCTTCGCGTCCTTTTTTATGCCCGCTTTTTGGGTGCTCCCTCTGAGCAAAGGTTAGGGTGAGGGTGTTGCAGCCTTACACACTCTTACTTTTTTTATACATCATTCCTGTGTAGACAGGAATCCATATATATTTGGTGTTTTTTTCCAACATTGCTTTTCGTCCTTGTTGGGCGCGTTACTCTTAAGATCAAAAGTAACTAAAAATCCGACTCCCGCACATCAGCCGCTATCCCAGCGTAACCTCGATATTCGATTGATACGCGGAACTGCGGAACTCGCCGATGCGGTCGGCTCAGGCAGTCCTCACTCTCGTCGCGTATTCCATCGAATAATGAACATAATCGATATGACTCTGTAAATCGTTTTCACTATGTATTGTATGTGCCCAATACCGACGTTGCCATAACGGGTATTCTCCTCGAGAATTTTTTCTCAATTTAATATCTTCTTTCTTCAAAGTCCGTGTAAAGAGACTTTTTATTGCTCGCCAAGGTTTTGGCTTTGGCCCCGCTGCGTTTAGATAATCATCATCGTTTTTAGGTAATGTCCAAATGGTGTGAAGGTGTTCGGGTAAGATCACGATTGCATCAATAGTGAATAGCGATTGCACGGAAACTGTTTTGAAGGCGAGGCGAAGTTGATCGATATGCTCGACTAAGAGAGTTGAGCTTCACTCCTTGAGTGTGTCGGGGAAAAAGAATGTTCCGCCTGCCCTCGATTCCTTTGATATTGGGCCATGGAGATAGACTAACCCGGATTTCACTGCGTTGCATCCAGGCTGCAACTACAGCTATTAGGGTTCTGTGAGTTTGGCTATATCTAGTGTCTTCTCTATTTGTTTCATATAATTTACCGTAGCAAGGCATGGGGTATTAATACGCTGTTTAAGTGTTTCTATCATCTCGTCAGCATTGTCACTATTCATATGGCAATGATTGGCCACCCATCCTGCTAGTATTAACCCCGAATCTTGCTAGTATTAACCCCGAATCTTGAATAGCTTTTGCTGTAAGCAATGCATGGTTGATACAACCTAAGCGTAAACCAACAACCAAGATTACGGGTAAGTTTAATGCTAACGCTAGGTCTTCGACGGTTTCGGTTTCATTGAGTGGGACTTGCCAGCCGCCTACGCC
>NVRQ02000080.1 GCA_002400905.2 Gammaproteobacteria bacterium
CATCGAAATTCGGCATCCGCCGCAAAATGAATGAACAAATCGTCTCGAATACGAGATGTTTTTACAAACATTGGAATGCAAAACCATAAATACGCTTGAATATAGCTGCCTGCGTTAATTGATCAGAGCCTCCTGAAGCCTCGACTTTATGAACGTGTACTTTTCTTTGACTCCCTGGCAAAGTACACGGCGGCCTCCTTTAAAATTTCCCTCTCCTCAGTGACGCGGCGTAGCTGCGTTCTGAGTTTACGAAGTTCATCTTGCTGAGTATCGATGGTCTCGTACTGTGAACTAGGCTTGCCGTATTTATTAATCCAGTTATGGATACTCTTAGTTGTAACACCTAATTGATTGGCTACATCGCTGATCTTGTAGTTACGTTCAACAACCTGTTTAACCGCTTCAATTTTAAACTCTTCTGTATAGCGTTTTGCGCTCATACTTAGACACCTCTATAATGCGTTAATTGTAACGCTATTAAGTGTCTAGAATACTAGGGGTTTGCCAGGTTGACGTTTGATGAAAACCTCAGGAATGGCTATCTAATATTTGGTGAGTGTGTTGTGGTAGTGAAATCGGATCACTGGATGATCTTAGAGAAAAAAGAGACTCTCTTTTTTCAGAAATGGAAAATATAAGGCCTGATAGTTTCGTTGGATTTAAGTTTACTGATATCAGAAGAGTGTCCTTTTATTCAGTTAAAGAGTTAGATTTTGCAATCAGTATTTTGTATGAAAGAGATAGCAGTAACAAAATTTGGTTGAAGCGAAGCCTTGTGCCTTAACTAAATAGGCGTGTTGGGGGCAATACCCTTGATAATGGTATTTATCTCTCGGCTCAACACGGCATCCGCTTGATATCCTTGATTTCGTTTCAAATCCGCCCAGGCAGGTATAATGGTTGAATTAGCCCCCTTGTTTGGACATTACGATGAATAATGAAATTGATTACAAGAATAATCCCTTGCACGGCGTTGGTTTAGAAAGCCTGTTGACTGAAATTGTGGATTACTATGGGTTTAAACTCCTCTTTGCTTACCTCAATATCAATTGTTTTCATAGCAACCCTAGTATTGCTTCGAGTCTGAAGTTTCTTAAAAAAACTGATTGGGCTCGTGAGAAAGTTGAAGGCTTCTATTTGTATCAATTTAAGAGTTTACCTAGAGCATCTGTGGAGCAGTTTGAATTACCACCAAGGGATCGCATTGTGCCAGAGGGCCAAGTGCCTGGTGAGCCTGCGGAATTAAGTATGGAAGATGCGGAGCAATTGCGTGAAAAAATTGCTAAGAAAGCGGCTGAGTATGCCTCTGGTTCTGGTGGGCAACGAGGTGGTCGGCACAAGGATTCTCGAGATATTTGGGCCGAGTCGAAGCGTTCTTCAACTGCTATTGCTAAGCGTGACGTTGACCCTTGGGCGCATGCTAGAAAGTAAACTAGGTATAAGCCTGTGATGAAGGAGGTGACAAGGAAAGTGTGCGAGGTGGCGACACAGTCGAAGCTTTTGACCTTTGAAAGGGTTACTTTGGGATGCTTCTGTTGTGATTTGTGGTGTATATTCGCTATGGCAGTAACCTTGGGTAACCATCTTTTTTCTGAATGAGGCATGATGTTTGCCACCCTGGGTCGACGATGATGACTTCAGACTCAAGGTTGGCGTGGCGGTTTATAAACTCTGAATTTCTACACTTAATCGCGTTTTAACAAGTCATTGCTATTAGCCTTCAAACTGTTGCTGCGGCCAATCATTATTGGTGGAATTAATTCCCTTCGCCCCTCTAAATTTTGAGCTATCAATTGGTTTTTGTCAGTAATTTTTTAGCATTAGCGCACACTAAAAGAAGCTAGCGGGCTTTTCGCAAGCGATGTTCTAGCGCTGTGACTCTATGGTCACCACGTGTGCTATGGATGGCAGTTTTTAGTGCTGCTTCTTGCCCGATTAAGACAACGTGTTGCTTGCCACGTGTTATCGCGGTGTAGATGAGTCGTTTATTTAATAAAATGAAGTGTTCTTTTGTGATGGGAATGACGACGGCTTTGTATTCGCTGCCTTGTGCTTTGTGAATGGTGAGAGCGTATGAGAGCATTAATTCGCTGGCATCGTTAAAACTGTATTCGATTTCTATACCTTCCATTGCGGCGATGAGTGTTTTCTTTTTATTGTCGAGTGCTACGATAATACCGTTGTCACCGTTAAAAACAAATTTCTCGTAGTTGTTGGATATTTGCACGACGCGATCACCAACAGATAAGCGGGAATCTCCTTGTTTTAGGAAATTGGGGTTTTCTGTATCACTATACGGATTGAGTTGGCTTTGTAGTCGTTTGTTGAGTTCGTTAATGCCGAGCGCGCCTTTACGCATTGGTGAGAGTACTTGTATGTCGTTGAGTGGATCTAGGCCATAACGTTGAGGCAGCTCTTCACAGACGAGTTGTTGCAGGCGTTGAGGGATTTGGTCGGCGTTATTTTCAACAATGAAATGAAAGTCTTCGTTGTCGCTGTTGTTTGATACGGGCATTAATGAATGGTTGACGCGATGTGCGTTGGTAATAATACTGCTGTTTTGGGCTTGGCGATGAATTTCGGTGAGTCTGACAACGGGGATAACATCGGAGTTGATGGTGTCCATGAGTACTTTACCTGGACCGACGCTAGGGAGTTGATCGGCATCGCCAACAAAAATGACTACGGCATCTTCGGGTATGGCTTTCAGAAGGGCATTGGTCAGTTCAATATCGACCATCGACATTTCATCGCAGAGTATTAAGTCTGCTTCAATGGGGTTGTTCTCATCGTGTGTAAAACCCATGCCCGGCATGCCTTTCAATAACCGGTGAATCGTCGTGGCACTGCGTCCTGTTGCTTCTGACAGTCGGCGTGCGGCTCGGCCGGTGGGAGCACATAAAATAATATCGCTGGCATGTTTGGCAAGTAAGGCGAGAACGGTTTTTGCTAAGGTGGTTTTACCGCTGCCGGGACCGCCAGTCAGTACGCAGACTTTATGGCTGGCCATGTTGGCAGCAGCGAGGCGTTGAGATGTTGATAATTCTACGCCGAGCTTTTCTTCGACTGATTGTAACGATTTCTCTATATCAAAAGGTTTCCACGGTAGTTTGCCCTTTGCGAGGCGTATTAATCTTTCAGCAACGTCAATTTCTGCGTCACGTAAGGGAGATAGATAAATTAAATGTTCATCGTTAATAATATCTAACTGTAGTTGGTTGCTGTTTATTGCGTGTTCTAATCCCTCTGCTACGGCATCGTGATTTAGTTTTAGAAGTTTTATGCCATCGCGAATAAGCTGAGGTTTGGGTATGGCGCAGTTGCCCCAGGCACTTTGTGTTTGTAATACATGATGTAGGCCAGCGATGATGCGTTTGGGGTTGTCGGCTTCTATATCTAAACTGCGGGCGGTGACATCAGCGAGCTGAAAGCCAATACCTTTGAAATCTTGGGCGAGGCGATAGGGGTTTTCGTTTATGATGGCTGCTGCATTGTTACCATAACGTTTTTGAATGTGAGCAGCGCGTTGCGGTCCCATGCCGTGCGACTGTAAAAAAATCATGATGTCGCGTACGTCTTTTTGTTTTGCCCAACTGGCCGCGATTTTTTTGCGACGTGCACTGCTAATGCCATTAATGGTTTCTAGTTTTTCAGGTTGGTGTTCGAGAATGTCGGGAAGTTGATCGCCAAATGCATCGATGAGCCGTTCTGCGGAAGATTTACTGATACCGTCGAGGGCGCCGCTGCTTAGATAGTGTGCTAAGGCTTCTGTTGAGTTGGGTTGTGAAGCGATAATGGCTGATGCTGAGAATTGGCGACCAAATTTTGGATGAGTCTCCCAAACACCTTCACATTCCACTGGTTGGCCGGCGTTAATGCCATGCCCTATACCGGTGACTTTGTGTATTTGGCTGTCTTTATCTTTTACGGAAAGTACTGTCCAACCACTTTGTTCTGAACTAAAGCGAACGCTATAGACAACGCCACTGAGTCGTTGTGTTTGTTTGCTATTCGGTGAGTCAAATAAATCGGCCATATATTGGTTCTACGGATTGCTTGATTGGCTGACTATTGTACGTAAAACGCGTGAGCTAAAACGTTTTTATGAAAGAATTCATTAGGAAAATGAGAATTTTGATTGAGAGTTAGATGAGGGTTATTGCAAAGCCCAAGTAGTGTTCGACACGTTGTTAGTGTGTTGGGTGGGGCGCTGTTTTTGTTCGTTTTCTTAATTCCTGTATTGGCGAAGACTGAGATAGTGCTTGAAAGGCTAGGGGTTGCCGAATCATTGAGGCGGTTAGTGCAGAGAATGCGCCAGATCAGCAGTTGGCTATCGACAAATTGGCAGTGCGGGTAAGGATGTCGCGTGGTGGCAATATGATATGGATACAAAATGTCACGCCTAAAGAGGTTTCAGTTGATAGAAATCCAGGTGTACTCTAGACAGCGAAGGTTTGATACTCCGTTGCCAGTCGCCGCGTAAATAGTCGTCGTGAGAGGAAACACTTTATCTTTAAAATATGACTTGGATCGAGCGATTTTTTGTTAAAAAGACTCACTCTTAGAGTAAAATGCTTGGTTTTCCTGTCCTAAAGCTTATCTTCAACGTCAGTGGCGCCATGATTAATGGGCAGCTACGGAGCAAATTATGAAATTGAAAGTTGCGATTATTATGGGGTCGAAGAGTGACTGGCCTACGATGCAAGCTGCCGCTGAGGCGCTGGATCAATTGTCTGTGTCGTATCACGTTGAAGTGGTCTCGGCTCACCGCACCCCTGATCGTTTGATGGCATTTGCGGCGGGCGCTGTTGATGCGGGTTTTGAGGTGATTATTGCCGGTGCCGGTGGTGCTGCACATTTGCCGGGTATGGTGGCGTCTAAGACGCGTTTGCCGGTGCTGGGCGTGCCAGTACAAAGTAAGGTGTTAAGTGGTATGGACAGTCTGCTCTCTATTGTACAAATGCCTAAGGGCGTTGCCGTCGGCACCTTGGCGATTGGCGTGAGTGGCGCCTATAACGCAGGTTTGTTGGCGTGTCAGATGTTAGCAAATAACGATGCTAATCTTGCTAGGCGCATAGATGAATTACGTGCTACCCAGACTGAACAGGTGCTGGAACAGCCGGATCCCAGAGATTACTAAATGAGTAAGTTGTGGGTGCTGGGCAATGGCCAGCTTGGGGCTATGCTTAAGCATGCGGGCGAATCACTGAATGTTGAGGTGATACCTTTAGAGATTGATGGCGATGAGCCGCTTGCGCTCGACGTTAACGATGTGGTGACTGCTGAGCGTGAGCATTGGCCAGATAGCGCAACGACCGAGCAATTATTTCAACATCCCAATTTTAAAAGCCATCGCGCTTTTACTGTTATCGCTGATCGTCTTAGCGAAAAACAATTATTTGATCGCTTAGCGTTACCTACAGCACCATGGTCTGCATTGAGTTCGGATAGCACTGAGGTTGATTTGTATGCTGTTCTAGGGAGTAGCATTGTGCTTAAACGGCGCTCCGGTGGTTATGATGGCAAAGGCCAACAGTGGTTACGTAAATCAGCGTGTGATGTTATTCCGCAAGATTGGCGTGGTCAGGCTATTGCTGAACAAGCTATTGGCTTTGATGAAGAGATATCATTGGTTGGTGCGCGCAGTGCGTTGGGGGAATTAGTTTTTTATCCGTTGACGCTGAATTTTCATCAAGAGGGTATTTTGTTGGCGTCGATTGCTCCGCTTGATCGATTGCAACGTTATCAAGCGCAAGCGGAGGCGATGTTGGCCACGTTAATGACTGATCTTGATTATGTTGGTGTGCTGGCGATGGAATGTTTTCGTGTTGGTGATCAGTTAATGATTAATGAGGTGGCGCCGCGTGTACATAATAGTGGTCATTGGACGATGAATGGCGCATCAATGAGCCAATTTTCGTTACATGTTAGTGCGGTAATGGGTTTGCCTGTTCATCAACCCAAGACCAATGACATTTCTGTCATGATCAATATTTTAGGTTTAGAGTGGGAGCCGCGTTGGATATCGGTACCGAATGCAACGGTGTATTGGTATGACAAAGAGGTGTTGTCTGGGCGAAAGCTAGGCCATATTAACTTGAATATTAAGAGCGCAACGGAGCTTGATGCATCGCTAGCGATGCTCAAGGGTTTATTAAGTGAGCGTTACGATGTGATGTTTGATTGGCTAGACAAGAATCTTTTTAAACTGAGTTAGTTATTTTATTTCTTTCGGGTTATTGCATCGTGGCTTGGCACTGTTGACATACCCCGTGTAATTCCAGGCTGCGGTCATTGAGAGAAAAACCGTATTGTTTGGCGCTTTCTTTCATTGCATTGAGTTGCCCTGACTTCAATGTTGTTTCTGCTACGGATCCGCAGACATCACACAATAAAAATTGAGTGGGTTGATGAGCATGTGAGCACTGAATGTGATCACATGCGATATAGCTGTTGTTTGCTTCGATGCGGTGAATGAGACCGCTATCGATTAAGAATTCTAATGCACGGTAAATGGTGGGGGGGTGTGCGTTAGGTAGGTGATCTTTTTTCAATAGATCTAATAGTTGATAGGCAGTCATTGCTGTGTCAACAGATAAAATGACAGAAAGGACTTTTTCTCGCTGCTGTGTGAGGCGTTTTTTTTGATTCTGGCAATGATGTGCAGCGGCCTGCAGCGCCTTCTCTATGTCTGTTTTACTGCGCATATAACGATCTAAGACTTAGGGGGCATTCTCAATCACCGTTCGCGGCAAGGTTCTGGCCCTTTTTCGCGCTGGCGGCGTTGCGGTTCGTTGCAATAGAATAACTATTACGCCTCACCGCGCCTTGCCAGCACAAAAAATGTCTCAGAATCATGCTCACTAAGGTAATTGAGAGCGCCCCCTAGCTCTGTATAGACTAAGGAGTACATTGATTAGACAACAACCGCGGTGCCTATTGGCCTGCGCCCTGAGTGATTGGCGATAGCCCATCACGATGAAGTACTCTTGGGGTGC
>NVRQ02000081.1 GCA_002400905.2 Gammaproteobacteria bacterium
AGAATGGTGCCGATATCCGCTTTATCCAACAGCTATTAGGCCATGAAGACTTAAGTACGACAGAGATTTATACGCACGTCAGTATCGATAAACTCAAAGCGATTCATCAGGCCACTCATCCGAGTGATTTAGATAAAAAGGCGGCGGAATGAGCGTAATGATATCCCTTGTTATGACCGCTAAAATGAACTATTGTATTTACAATAGTCAATACATATAACGATATGAAATTTGAATGGGATGAAGCCAAAAATGTCGCTAACTTACAAAAGCATGGGATTGATTTTGCCGATGTCGTCGAGATCTTTGATGGCGTGATGCTGGTGCAACGTGATGAGCGTGACGACTATGGAGAAGAACGATGGGTCGGGATAGGCACAGTGCAAAGTAGTTTGCTTGTTGTCATCTATACAGAGAGACATGGCGATACCCTAAGATTGATATCGGCAAGAAAGGCGACCAAGTACGAGGTGAGACGTTATGAAGAAACGCTCCAAAGGTAGTACCGACTGGAAACGAGTGGAAGTAATGAAAGATAAAGAGATTGATGTCAGTGACATCCCAGAATTAGGCGATGATTTTTTTAAGAATGCTGAATTGCGTTTGCCACAAAAGCAAACTGTTACGATCCGATTGGATGATGATGTGGTGAGCTGGTTTAAGAGCCAAGGTAAAGGCTATCAAACACGGATCAATAAATTATTACGATCGTATATGGAAATACATAATCATTAATAGATAGAGTACTTTGACGAGTGCTAAGGACAGAGACGTTGGCCCGCCTATCACGGCGCTTGCATTATCACTCAGTCTTCATAGCATCATCGTGCTGGCAAGCGCCGCGCCAGGCTCTAGTGTGCCATCTTTGATTTAGCGGCTTCGTTATACCTCGGTGAACTGATGCGGTGTCACAGAGGCTAACGCCCCTGTGCTGTTATTGAGATAAAACAAATGAGGTCAACACCCGTTATCACGCGTGTTAGTGAATTGTGATTACCCCCCATCCCCCTCAAGGGGGCTTTTAACGAGCATTCAACATAATGTCAGTAATTATGCGCAATAGTCCCGTTGCACGGCGCTCCTAGCGTCACTTGCGCACCGTGCCTATTGTCCGCTACGCCGCACAATTAACACTATGTTAAATGCCCGGTCGCTAGCGCTCCATAAGGGGTGCTGTGCACGTAAGGGCATAGAATCCCACCCACCAGGTGTTAGCTCAAAACGGCTCGCACTGCGTTGCTCGTCCCGTTTTGAGCTAACGCCCATCCCCGTGTCAAAGCCTGCCCCGTACTTGATACGGGGCACGGGGCAGGCTCCTGTGCTCCCGCTGGTCGCACCCTTAGCCGCTAAAGTGAGAGATCGCACTGGTTTACCTGCCAATTTATACGCTAAGATGCACCGATGGGCTACGCACTGCACAAGGAAAAAGCGCCTCTGGGGCAAAAAGTAGAAGACTTGGGTTTGCACCTGGAAAATGTAGCGTTAAGTCATTGTTGCGTCAGGGGAAAAAGTGCTGCGAATGATGAGTGCGCGTCGGGGCCAGTACTTCCTGGCCAGTACTTTGATGTTGAAACCAATCTACATTATAACCACTACAGATATTACGATCCGGAGTTGGGCAGATACATCACCTCTGATCCCATTGGGTTGTTGGCGGGGTTAAATACTTATAGTTATGTTGGACAGAATGGTATAACTGGATATGATCCTGATGGTAAAACAGGGTTGATTGTAGGAATAGGTGCGCGGCCAACGCCAACCGTAATACCAGGTTTAACACCACGGACTACGCCCAGTTCAAATATTGCACAAAGACCTGGTGAGACTCTACAACAATTTTCTAATAGATTGGGTCAGGAAACTAGGAATAAGCAACAGAGCTCTAGGCCAGAAGTTCGACAAGATAACTCTCCTAAGCCAACCGCTAATACAGAAAGTAACGCTTCACTTGCGGCTAGTTTACTTAGGCAAATCGAGAAGTTTAGTGATTTCTTTACTCCACCACTGGCATTTCCATTGCCACCGGGCCAAGATACGCCCCCACCAGGGGGGGATCCATGTAAAGAAGGTGATTCTGATGGGGATAACTGTAGGCTTCTTGCGGAATTTGGTATTCCATGTTTTATATGAAAAAAATAGTATGCCTTATATTTCTATTTTCAATGATTGTGCAGTATAGAATTACGCGTGAATCTCTTAGTTATTGGAAGTGGTTATTACGAAAATTAAAGAGGCGAAATATGTATAGCCTTACAAGTAAATGCATGGTTATATTTTTGTTTTTGGATGCTTATGATAGAAAAGATAGTTTCGATATTTGCTATGTATATCAAAATTATATGTCCGTTTTATCAGAGAGAAAATTACCATCAAAATATTATATATCTGTATTTAGTGCAGCAATTAATGAAAATAATAGATATGTGGCAGATTGTATAGTGGATATTTTTTTTGAAGATACAGATCATTTTCCTAACAAATTCAAAAACAATTATAAAGAGCTGTATTCTGAAAAATGGGAAATTTCTGATGAATAAAGTAAAATAAAAGGATCGGTGACGGTTGAGATTGATTCTCACTGAGTTGCAGTCTTTATTCTTTTTTAGTCAATACAAGACAGCCATCGAGAGTGTAAATCTAACTGTGTATCTGCCATGATTTAAATCTAGCCAGCGTAGCCTGTAAGGAGCGTTAGCGTATTACGGGGATTCTTTCCGGGTCACCACTAAACATCCGTCCATAACTCTAACGGTGATATGCAGGCCAGCCTGAAATCCCGCTTTAGCCAGCACCCCAAGAGTACTTTGTCACTTCGTTCGGGCGCCAATTCCTCTTTAGCAGAATCTCAGCAATCTCCGTTTGCTCTTTATAGTCATGCCAACTCTGATAAGCATAAAAGCCTCTTTTTACTGTTAATTGTCGTTGCTGTATTTTCGTTGCGAGCACAGCTCGCGTATCATCGCCCTTAGCCATTGAAGACTCCTTGTAAGTCGTTGATGGTTAGCGGGCTTGTGGTGCTAGAACACCGCAGGTCAGCGTTTAATAAAAGCCTTATTCTGTGCTAGCCACCTCTCTTGCTGAATCCCAACGACGGGATTGGTATTTGATAATCATGCCATCGAGCAACTCTTTGACGATTTGTTTTTCGTCCGAGGTTAAATGACTAATCGCTTCAAATTGTAGTTTTAGCTGCTCATCAGGGCCACGCTCGTTATCGTCGAAGACGAGTGAGTCAATGGTAATGCTCATCGCCACCGCAATTTTTTTCAAGACCTCCAGCGAAGGCTGGGTAGAGCCAGCCTCATACCGACGAATCTGATTGACATGCACCCCGATAGCATCGGCCATCTCATGCTGAGTCAAATCACGGTCACGGCGTAAGGCAATGAGACGTTGTTGAATGCTCATGCAATATATCCAGTAATGATTGTGACCCATGATGATATGCCTAGGTAACCAAGTCAGGTTGCTTAATATACCAGTAATGGTGTATAAATAAAACCCTTCTTGGGTATTGACAAGATTTTAGGCAAATCACCGATTTGGAGACAGCATGGCCCGACTATCAGAGAGTGAGCTGGACGATATAAAACAACGCGTGTCATTGCTGAGATTGATCGAAAGCAAAGGCTATGAGATCAAGAAGCAAGGCAAGGACTATGTTACCCGCTGTCCCTTCCACGAAGATGACACCCCAAGCTTAGTTATCACCCCTGATAAAAATCTCTTCCATTGTTTTGGCTGTCAAGCAGCAGGGACGGTCATTGATTGGGTGATGAAAACAGAAGGAGTGAGTTTCCGCCATGCGGTGGAATTGCTATCGAATGATTACCAGCCGAGAGCCTCCGATACCCCCCCGATTAAACACGCAACAGTGAATAAACTCGATACGCCGTTTACATTGGATAATGACGATCAAGCCTTACTCAATCGCGTGATTGAGTATTACCACAAGACCTTAAAGCAAACCCCCGATGCTTTAGCGTATTGTGATAAGCGCGGGATTAGTGGCGAGGCTATCGATACGTTTAAGCTCGGAGTGGCCAACCGCACATTGGGTTATCGTTTACCGAAAGCGAACCGCAAGCAAGGGGCTGCGCTACGCGGTCAACTGCAAAAGATAGGGATTTACAGAGAGTCCGGCCATGAGCATTTTAGTGGATCGCTGATTATTCCTGTTATGAATGAACAGCATAACGTGGTTGAGGTGTATGGCAGGAAACTGTTAGATACCTTGAGAAAAGGCACGCCCAAGCATTTATATTTACCGGGTCCACATCAAGGTGTATTTAACGAGCAAGCCTTGCAAGCCAGCACAGAGTTAATTCTCTGTGAATCACTGATTGATGCCTTGACCTTTTGGAGCCACGGTTATCGTAATGTCACCAGTAGCTATGGCACATCCGGTTTTACCGATGAGCATTTGAGCGCCCTACAGCAAAACAATATTAAGCGCGTCTTAATTGCTTACGATAGAGATGAAGCCGGAGAGACAGCCGCACAAAAACTATCCAAACAATTGATCAATAAAGGCATCGAGTGTTACCGAATTCAATTTCCCAAAGGTATGGATGTCAATGAGTATGCTTTATCCGTTACGCCAGCAAATAAGAGTTTAGGATTAGTGATCAGAAAAGCAATCTGGCTAGGTGCAGGTAAAGCACCCACGAGTAACACACCCAATTCTTTAGCTGCTGACGTATCAGAACAACTACCAGCAAGCCCATTACCCCAAGCGCCCACACAACCTGCTATTGATACAGAGCAGAGCGAGCATGAAAGTATTTTTACCTTTGATAGCCGACGTTACCGCATACGTGGCTTAGATAAAAACCAAAGTGTTAACACACTTAAAATCAATTTACTTATCACCGATGATAACAATGTACACGTCGATACCTTTGATCTGTATCAATCGCGCCCACGCGCCAGCTTTATTAAACAGTCATCGATAGAGCTAGGTATCGAAGAAGAAGTGATTAAAAAAGATTTGGCCAAAGTTTTATTACAACTTGAAACTCACCAAGAACAACAACTCACCCAACCCAAGGCAACACCAGAGAAAGTATTAAGCGATGAAGAACACAAGGCAGCCTTAACCTTATTGCAATCGCCAGATTTATTACACCGCATTATCGAAGACGTCAAAGCCAGCGGCTTGGTCGGCGAAGATCATAACGCCTTGGTCGCGTATTTAGCCGCCGTGTCTAGAAAGCTCGATAAACCCCTGGCCATCATTATTCAATCAACGAGTGCGGCGGGTAAATCCTCACTGATGGACGCCATCCTAAACCTCATGCCCGAAAACGAGCGCGTGCAGTACTCAGCGATGACCGGCCAGAGCTTGTTTTACATGGGCGAGACCAATCTCAAACACAAGATCCTCGCCATCGCCGAACAAGAAGGCGCAGAGAATGCCAGCTATGGCTTAAAGTTATTACAAAGTGAAGGTGAACTCACCATCGCCTCAACCGGCAAAGACGACAGCAGCGGCGACCTAGTGACCAAGGAATACCACGTCGAAGGGCCGGTGATGCTGATCTTGACCACCACCGCCATAGATATCGATGAAGAGTTAATGAATCGCTGTTTAGTATTAACCGTGAATGAAAGCAGAGAACAAACCCAAGCCATCCATCAACTACAACGACAACAGCGCACCCTGCAAGGCTTATTAAATAAGCAAAACAAGCAAGGCATCCAGACCCTGCACCGTCATGCACAACAACTGTTAAAGCCATTATCGATCGTTAACCCGTATGCGGATCAACTGACCTTTGTCGATAGCCAAACCCGCACACGACGAGATCACGAAAAGTATTTAACGTTGATTGATAGCATTGCGCTGTTACATCAGTATCAGCGCGAAATAAAAACGATTACGCATAATAATGCCGTGATTGAATACATCGAAGTCACGCTCGAAGATATCGAGCACGCCAACCACTTAGCCCACGAAGTCCTCGGCAGAACATTAGATGAGTTACCCCCGCAAACCAGAAAGCTCTTAACCCTGATCAATGATTTTGTCATGCAACGCAGTGAAGAAGAATCACGACAACGCATGGATGTGCGCTTTAGCCGTAGAGAATTACGTGAGTATAGTCATTGGGGTAATACGCAGTTAGGCATCCACCTGGATCGCTTAGTGACGATGGAATACGTATTACTGCATAGAAGCGGTCGAGGACACACTTATGTCTATGAATTGCTGTATGAAGATAGTGCTATAGCACAGCCACACCTTATTGGCTTAATCGATGTGACACGATTAAAAAATAACGCTACGACGACCAGTGTACGGGGTAAAGAGGCGCAGTGTACGGGGGTAAAACGGCCTCAAAACGGGGCGGATACGGGGGTGAAACGCCCCTGCGATATTGCCCCTATGAGCAGTGATAATGCGGCTTTAAGCCCATTGAATAAGGCGACAACTCAAAATAGCTATATTAAGGGAAACGATAACGCCGCATCGTATGCACAGGCAACAACACTCGCCACGACGAATCACTAACATGTCGTTACGCAAAAAGCGCAATACACGTAGTGCCAATCAAGCACGACAAAGCATCAGTAAAGCATTAGTGCATAACGGGTTTTATCCTTACTATCGCGCATTTCTCAATGATACCGAAACGACGTGCAGCCAAGACACCTTAAAACGCCGAGAGTCAGCCTTAAGACGGTTTATTGTCTGGTGCAGCGAGCGAGACCTACAGCAGCCACAAGACATCACCAAGCCGATTCTAGAACGTTACAAACGCCATTTGTATTACTACCGTAAAAGCAATGGTGATCCCTTAAGTGCAGGATCACAGCAAACCTTACTCACGCCATTGCGCGCTTTCTTTAAATACTTATCCAAAGAAAACCATATCCTCTATAACCCCGCCTCAGAATTAGAAATCCCCAAGAAAGCCAAACGATTACCGAAAGCGATCTTGCATCAAGATGAGATC
>NVRQ02000082.1 GCA_002400905.2 Gammaproteobacteria bacterium
CGATGTGCTTTGCCTGGCGCCATTTCGCGGCCATCTAGCATGGTTTCAAAGCCATCTTTGGCGCGATGTAACAGCCAAAAACCGCCGCCACCTAAACCCGAGCCAGCGGGTTCAACAACAGCCAGTGCAGCAGTCGCTGCTACAGCGGCATCAAAGGCGTTACCACCTTGGGCGAGAATTTGATGCGCCGCTTTAGTAGCGAGTGGGTGGGCAGTCGCTACACCTGTTTGATGGGCTTGCGCATTCGATAAGGCAACGCCAAAAAATAGAATGAGCGAGGCGCTGTATCGAGCTATTGATTTAAGTGGTCTTGCTGATAACGTCATTGTTTGTTTGTGCTTGGGTAAGGTATTCATATTTGAGCATGAGTTCTGCATGGCTTTCGACGTGGTTGGTGTCGTGTGGTATGCATTCAACCGGGCACACTTCAACGCATTGTGGTGTGTCGAAATGGCCAACGCACTCGGTACATAATTTGGCTTCAATAACATAAATTTCTGGTCCTTCAGAAATGGCGCCGTTAGGGCATTCGGGTTCGCACACGTCACAGTTAATGCATTCATCGGTAATAATTAAAGCCATTCGTCACGTTTACCTAGCAATGCTTGCCGGTGAGTGCTTTGGCAACACTTGGATGAACAAAATCACTGATGTCACCTTTCAAGGAGGCAACTTGGCGCACAATACTTGATGATAGATAAGTATATTGTTCATCAGGCATAAGAAAAATCGTTTCGATATTGGGCGAAAGTTTACGGTTCATGCTGGCCAGCTGAAATTCGTACTCAAGATCCGACACAGCACGTAAGCCACGAATAATGGTGTTTGCTTTTTGTTCGCGCGCAAAATCAACGAGCAGGTTACTAAAACCTTTGACTTCAGCACGGTCGAACTCAGTTAATACTTCAGTGGCTAAGGCAATACGTTCATTTATATCAAAAGCAGGGTTTTTATGTGTGTGTTCCGAGACAGCGATAATAACCCGATCAAATAATTGGCTTGCACGCAGCACAATGTCTCGATGCCCATGCGTAATAGGGTCAAAGGTACCTGGGTAAATCGCTATTTTGCTCATAATATTGGGCTACTGCTTCTAATTGTGGCGCTGTACTAATTGATAGCTGACTTGACCAGCTATTTTAGCGCGATTGACCGCCCAATTCGATGGTAACACCGGTGGTTCGCTAGAGCGCGGCATTTCAATGTAGACATAAGCATTATCGGTCAGCAGTTTACGTTGTTCTAGCGTAGCGCACACCTCATCGATAATGTCAGTTGAAAAGGGTGGGTCGAGAAACACGATATCGAATCGCTTGCTGCATGTTTGTAGGTACGCTTTGGCATCAGACTGTAACACTTGTGCACGGTCTTGTGCATCGAGAATGCTGATGCGCGCACGCAGTTCGTCGGATAGGCGACGGGATTGCTCGACAAAGGTTAACGCGCTGGCACCACGTGACAGCGCCTCAATGCCGAGTGAACCGCTACCTGAAAACAAATCGAGGCACTTTGCCGCTGGTGTTGCTTGCTGTAGCCAATTAAATAAGGTTTCGCGGACACGATCGGTGGTGGGTCTGACGCCGCTGCTGGTATCGAAGTCAAGAATGCGCGAACGCCATTCGCCTCCGATAATACGCAGCATTCCACGTCGTCGTTTTGGGCCAGTTGACACGATTAACCCTCGTCGGCGCTTTGACCGACCGTAACGGTGATCAACTGGTCTAATTTGATGTGCCTTGCGAAGGCATCACGAACTTGTTTTTTAGTGATGTTGTCCACTTTATCAGTAAACTCATTGAGATAATCTAGCGGCAAGTCGTAAAAGCCAATGAGGCTAACGTAATTAAGCAAACTGCTATTGCTGGCAATACGTAATGGGAAACCATTAATAATGTCGCGCTTTGCGGCGGCGAGCTCATGGTCATTCGGACCATTGTTTACGAATGCCGTTAGTGTGTCGTTGAGAACCTGCAGTGCTTCATCGGTTTGAGCCGTGCTGGTTTGTAGGCCAACAACAAAAGGCCCTTGTGCGCGCATGGGTGCAAAGTAACTGTATGCGCTATAGGCGAGGCCACGGTCTTCGCGGATCGCTTTAGTGATATGTGAGCCAAAGCCACTACCGCCAAAAATATGGTTGCCGAGAAAAAGTGCAAAGTGATCGTCATCACCGCGTGCATGCGAGGGCATGCCAACCATAATGTGTGTCTGAGTGGAAGGATGCTCGATATGCACACGTTTCTTTTCCGCGGTGTAGTTAACGGTTTCAATCGTTGCTATTTTTTCTTTTTTACCTAGTTTTGCGGTAAGCGTATTGGCTAAAGCTTCCGCACCTTTGCGATCCAGGTCGCCGACGATCGCAATCGTCGCGTTGCTCGCTACATAGTGGCGCTGGTAAAAAGTTTGAATATCGCGACGTGTCATAGTGGACATGCTTTTTTCATAGCCTAGTGTTGGTGCCGCGTAGCTATGATCGGCATAAAGATTTTTGTAAAAGGCGTTACTAATTATGCTCTGTGGCGATTGTTTTTGGCCGCGCAAGGCGATCAGTGCACGTTGACGTTCGCGCTCTATCACTGTTTCTGCAAAGCTCGGGTCGCTGAGTACGGCAATAAATGTTGCTAACGCAGGTTCTAACCATTTCTTATCAGACAGGCTGCGCAGGTTAACGGTTGCGCTATCTCGGTCAGCGCTATTACTAAAGTTGGCGCCAACATTTTCAAAGCTTTCAGCAATAGCATCAGCATCCAGTTTGCTTGTGCCTTCGGATAACAAACCATTTGTCATTAGTGCAAGGCCATGAATGTCATGATCGCGTGCGCTACCTGCATCGAAAGTAATGCGGATATCAATCATTGGCAGTTCGGGTGCGGCAACAAAAAACACTTTACTGCCGTGTTCATTTTTCCAATGCTGTATTTCCGGTGTCGCCTGTGCAAGCTGCGTAGAGAAAATAAAAATACTGGCGCTGAATGCTGATATTATTTTTTTAGTTGGTGTCATTATGGTGGCTCTTGAATTAGTGACGAAGATTAGTGGAGGGGCGTTTAGGCTTGCGTGTGTCAAGTGGCTGCGGGTCAAGTTCTGCAATGGTCAGTGTGTCTTCAACGAAATATTTTTTTGCGACACGCTGAATATCTTCGGCGCTAACAGCAGTGATCTTATCAACGAATTTATCAATAACGCGCCAATCAAGACCGATACTTTCAAGTGCACCAATGGTTGACGCTTGCGATGAGATAGAGTCACGTTGATAGACTTGGCTGGCAACAACTTGCGCCTTGATACGATCGAGTTCTTTTTGGCTGACCAACTCTGTTTTCAATAAGTCTATTTCAATATTGATTGCGCTAATCAGTTGATCAATCGTTGTGCCTTGCGCTGGTGTTCCATCAAAATGAAACAACGTATCGCCACGTGAATGAAGGCTGTAGCCAGTGCTAACGTTTGCTGCGATAGCACTACCGCGGATTAATTTTTTTGCGAAACGCGAGCTATTGCCGCCATCGAGTACGGCGGACAACACGGCTAAGGCGTAGGCGTCAGATTCATTTTCGGCGGTGAGTAACGACGGTGTTTTATAACCTGAAATAAAATAAGGTAATTCAGCGGGGGCTTTAACAATTATTTTGCGCGTACCGTTTTGTTCGATTTCTTGGCGTGGCTTAGGCTGTTTGATAGCGCTGGGTTTGATTGACGAAAAATATTTTTTTGCTAAGGCATAGACTTCATCAGCGTTTACGTCACCGGCGACAACGAGCGTGGCGTTATTGGGTGCATACCATTGCTCATACCAGTCACGTAAATCATCGATGTTCATGTTTTCTAAATCATTCATCCAGCCGATAACGGGAATGCGTAATGAGCTGTTTAGAAATGCGGTAGCGTTGAACTGTTCGTAAGTCAGGGCTTGTGGATTATCTTCGGTGCGTAGTTGACGCTCCTCCATGACGACGCGAATTTCTTTTTTAAATTCTTCTTCGGGAAGCAGCAGGCCGCGCATACGGTCAGATTCGAGTTCAAAACTTATTTCTAATCGGCTTTTTTCGAACTCTTGATAATAGCCAGTATAATCTTGGCTGGTAAACGCATTATGGCGCCCACCATTGTCGGAGACGATGCGGTCAAATTCACCGTCAGGGAATTTTTCCGTGCCCTTGAACATCATGTGCTCAAGGGCATGTGAGATGCCTGAAATACCATCATGCTCATAAGTGCTGCCGACTTTGTACCAGACCTGTGAAACGAGTACGGGGGCGCGGTGATCTTCTTTGACGATCAGTTTAAGGCCGTTTTCAAAGGTGTATTCATGCGTATTGTCACTGGGCTTTGTTTGCGCTTGTGTTGCCATGGCGGCTAGCAAGCTTGCCAGTCCCAGGCTCAATAGAGTTCGTTTTGATCGCATTGTTTATTATGTTCCTTTATATAGGGCGCCCTGAACGGCACTATTATTCAGGGCACTCCACGTAGATGGTAGGATAGTGTGCTTTATACTTTATAAAAGGCTGATGTTACCGTGTTAGTAACCTCAGTCGCCAAGTTTTGAGTGAAAAGATGGTATTTGGTTTCAAAAACAAACGTGTCGACAGCGCACCTCCCGATAACATGAAAGATAAAGATGGGGAAAATAACGCAGAAGACAAGTCTGAAAAAAAAGGATTATGGGGTCGGCTAAAAAGCGGCCTATCGCGCACGCGTGAAGGTCTGACCGACGGTCTTGCTACTTTGGTTGCGGGTAAGAAAAAGATCGATGGCGAAGTGCTGGATGAGTTGGAAATGCGTTTGCTTAGTGCTGATATTGGTGTCGAGCTGACCATGGAAATCATCGAGTCCTTGCAGGCACGGCTCAAACGTAATCAGTTGGATGATGTGGATCAATTGTTGGCAGCCTTGCGTGAAGAGCTTTTGGCCTCTCTAGCGCCAGTGAGTAAGCCCCTTGAGCTTTATAACGCTAAACCCTGGGTACTGCTGATGATTGGCGTCAACGGTGTCGGTAAAACCACGACCATAGGTAAGCTGGCGAAGCAATTTCAACTCGACGGTAAGCGCGTTATGTTGTCAGCGGGCGATACCTTTCGAGCCGCAGCAGTAGAGCAATTACAGGTGTGGGGTGAGCGTAATGACATCCCCGTTATCGCGCAAGGGCAGGATGCGGATCCCGCTGCGGTGAGCTTTGATGCTATTAATGCTGCGAAAGCACGCGATATTGATGTGCTGCTCGCTGATACTGCTGGTCGTTTACACACTAAACAGAATTTGATTGTTGAGCTACAAAAAATTAAGCGCATCATGGCACGTGAGTTACCGGGTGCGCCGCATGAGACGTGGATTGTGATTGACGCAACGACAGGGCAGAATGGCTTGGTGCAAGCACAACAATTTAATAAAGCCGTTGGTGTTACCGGTGTCGTATTAACCAAGCTTGATGGGACGGCTAAAGGTGGCATTACCTTCGCCATTGCGCATAAGCTCGGCATACCCATCCGCTATATTGGTGTGGGTGAAAG
>NVRQ02000083.1 GCA_002400905.2 Gammaproteobacteria bacterium
ATTGACGGCTTAATCGATAAGTTAGATCGTCAAGTGATAAAATTCAAAGAAAAGCAGTCTAATCATCACCCACATTAACCAGGGAGCCTCTGATTTATTCTGGACGAAGTAGATTGTGATCTAAAATATTCGGCTTTAAGGTGCGAAGGTTCGCAACGCAGAAGCTGAATATTTTAGGCACAAGATACGAGTTCATGAATAGATCAGAGGTTCCCCAGATTAACTATATAGGTTTGGAGCTCAAACAGTGATTCAGATTGCTGATACCATTTCACCGCAGCGCATTATCTCAGACGTGCGAGCAACCAGTAAAAAGTGCGCGCTTGAGCACTTAAGTAAGTTGGTTGCGAATGATGAGGATGCCTTGGTCGCGACGGAAGTGTTTGATAGTTTGATCGCGCGTGAGCGACTCGGTAGCACAGGTATAGGCCATGGTGTAGCGATACCCCATGGCCGTTTGAGTAAGTTGGATCATGCCGTATCCGCGTTTATGCGCCTTGAAGAGGGGGTTGATTTTGACGCGATTGATAACGAGCCAGTTGCTTATCTGTTTGCCTTGCTTGTGCCTAAAGAGTCGAATGATGAGCATTTAAACCTTTTGGCGCAGCTGGCTAAGTTGTTTGGTAATCCAGCGATGCGTGAAAAACTAAGGTTAGCCTCAAGTAATGAAGAGCTATACGAATTATTGTCTCAGTCACCAAAAAAATATTCTGAATCTTCTAAAACTATAGACTAGTTATGGCCAGCCCGATCACAGTCGGTACACTTTTTAAACAGCATAAAAAAACATTAATGCTGTCATGGGTGACGGGTGAAGAGGGCGCAGATCGTGCAATTACCACAGACGCAGTTGTTGATGGCGATTTGCAGCCACTGGTTGGCTTTCTCAATGTTATTAAGCCCAATCGCGTACAAGTGGTGGGTGCCAGTGAGCTTGAGTTTCTCGAAAGCCTGGGTAAAAATTCTTACACTGATACGATGGCACGCTTATTTTCAACTAGGCCAGCTACCATTATTTTAGCTGAGGGTATTGACGCCCCCGATGTGCTTAAAACGCAAGCACGGAATACCCAGACCTCACTGCTCCAGTCGAATGCAGGCAGCCATAAAATTGTTGAGCATCTACGTTACTATTTGACGCAGCTCGTTTCTGAGCATGTGGTCATGCATGGTGTTTTTATGGAAGTGCTGGGTATTGGTGTGTTGCTTACCGGGCCTAGCGGTATAGGTAAAAGCGAATTAGCGCTTGAGCTGGTCAGTCGTGGTCATCGCCTTGTCGCCGATGATGCACCTCTTTTTATGCGATCAGGGCCAGAGACCGTTACTGGAAGCTGCCCTCCATCCTTGCGTGATTTTATTGAAGTTCGTGGTCTAGGTGTGCTGAATATTCGCGCAATGTTTGGTGATAGTGCCGTTAAAAAGGCCAAACAATTGCGTTTGGTTATTCATATTGAAAACCTCGATGGTGAGCAGCTAGCAAACGTTGATCGCTTACACGGCAGCCATCAAAACACAGATATTTTGGGTGTTGAGATCGCCCAGATTATGTTACCCGTTGCAGCAGGTCGTAACCTCGCTGTGTTGGTGGAAGCAGCGGTGAGAAACCATGTATTGGTTTTTCGCGGCTATAATGCTGCGGATGATTTTCTCGGTAAGCATGATGCTGAGCTGGCCCTGCCAGACGAAGAATGAAATTAATTATAGTCAGCGGACTGTCAGGCTCAGGGAAGAGTGTTGCATTAGGGACATTGGAAGACCTGGGTTATTACTGTATTGATAATTTACCCGCTGGCTTGCTGCCCGATTTTGCCAAACAAATGCTGCACTCGAGCAAAGATGCCAATCATCGGCTTAGCGCGGTAGCGATTGATGCGCGCAATATGGTGCAAGATATTCGTGATTTTTCGGATGTATTAGAGAAAATACGCGGTCTTAAAATCCCTGTTGAAATATTATTTCTCGATGCCAAAAAAGAAACACTGATTCGTCGCTTTAGCGAAACACGACGCCGGCATCCGCTAACCAATGATGAGACTTCGCTCGCTGAAGCAATTGACGAAGAGGCATCTTTACTTTCGGTGATATCAGGATTTGCCGATTTGCGTATTGATACGACGCATACTAATTTGCATCAACTACGTGATATTTTGGCGCAGAGAATTGGCAAAAAAAATGGCGATGGTCTTTCCGTATTGCTAACTTCGTTTGGTTTTAAAAATGGTGTTCCGGTTGATGCGAATTTTGTTTTTGATGTGCGATGTTTACCTAATCCACATTGGGACCCACAATTGCGTAGTCAGACGGGCCAAGATGAAGAGGTTCAGTTATTTCTCTCTAGGCAAGAAGATGTCGTGAGTATGCTCGCCGATATTCAGTGCTATTTACAGACTTGGTTGCCACGTTATGCCATGGAAAACCGCAGTTATTTAACCATTGCCATCGGTTGTACTGGTGGTCAGCATCGTTCCGTGTATTTGGTTGAACAGATTGCGCAAAGCTTAGCTGGCGATTACCCTGGCTTATTGGTTAGACACAGGGAGCTGATATGAGCGTTGGAGTGTTACTGATTAACCATCAGCATGTTGGTAGTGGCTTATTGGCAGCGGCTCGGTCTATTTGCGGTGAGTATGCTGGCAGTATCGAAGAAGTGTCGATAAGCCACGATGCCAAGCCGTTAGATGTGATAGTGGAAATAGAAAATAAAATGCAGGCCTTGGATCAGGGTTCTGGTGTGTTGATATTGAGTGATTTATATGGCAGCACACCAAGCAATATTGCGACTCAATTTTATCAGCTAGGTAACGTATCTGTTGTATTAGGTGTAAATTTGCCTATGTTGATTCGTGTTTTTAATTATCCTAAGGACGATCTTGATAAAGTCACGGCTAAGGCTATTGCAGGTGCTAAAGATGGTGTGTTTGCGTATCCACCAAAAATTAAGGAAGGTGGTTATGCAAAATAGGGAAGTTTTAGTGGTTAACAAATTAGGTTTGCATGCGCGTGCAGCAGTAAAGTTGGTTAAATTAGCATCGAGCTTTCAAAGCTCAATACAGCTCGTACGTGAGACGCATTGTGCGAATGGTAAAAGTATCATGGGCGTCATGATGTTGGCTGCCAGTAAAGGGACTGCGCTTGAATTAGTGGCCGATGGTGAAGATGAGGAGCAGGCTTTAGAGTGCTTGGTTGCTTTATTTCATTCCGGTTTTGAAGAAGGTCTGCTGTAATGACGCGGCAGATTGGTTTTAATGCCGCAATGATAGTGTGACTACGGCGCTAACAGGTATTGGTGTAACGCGTGGCTTAGTGATTGGTCGCGCGCATATTTTTCACAGTATTCAGCCCGAAGTAGTGGAATATGCTATTCCGCAGCAATACATAGAAGATGAGGTGGCTCGCTACGAGCTTGCCTTAAGTAAAGCAAAAACACAGCTTGATACGGTAAAAGATCATATACCCGTATCGGCACCCTCTGAAATTTCTGCCTTTATAGATACACATCTATTGATGCTTGAGGATAGTGCATTATCGCGGGTACCTATCGACTATATTCGTGAGCATCAATGTAATGCCGAGTGGGCATTAAAGTATCAACGTGATGCCTTGGTGACGGTATTCGAAGAAATGGATGACTCTTATCTACGTACGCGACGTGATGATGTCGACCATGTTGTCAATCGTGTGCAAAGGTTATTGAGCGATCCTGAAGCACAAGGCCTGAGTAATAGCGAAATCTCATTGGCGGGCCGCGTGGTGATTGCTGAGGATGTAACGCCAGCCGATACTATATTGTTCAAGTCGCAAGGTGTTGCCGGGTTTGTTAGCGAGCACGGTGGTGTCAATTCACATACCGCAATTTTGGCGCGCAGCTTAGGTATACCTGCTGTGGTTGGCGTGCATCGCTTGCGTCGCTACATTTACCATAACGAGACAGTAGCGTTAGATAGTGAGCACGGAATGGTGTTGGCGGATTGTGATGAAGCTCTATTGCGGCATATTGAGAGTCGCCAGCAAATTGCATTAAGACAACAAGCGCGGCTCAATGCGCTGAAAGATTATTCGGCTGTGACATTGGACGGTGTCAATATTGAGTTGCTCGCTAATGTGGAAACCGAAGAAGATATTGATTTGATGCATGCGGTAGGCAGCGATGGCATCGGCCTTTATCGTACTGAGATGGTATTTATGTTGGGTAATGGTGTGCCAACAGAAGAGACACAGTACCAAGCCTATCGGCGTATTGTTGAGCGAGCCAATGGCAAGCCGGTCACTATTAGAACGCTTGATCTGGGCGCTGACAAGCAGGTAGATGGTGTCGGTCGCGGTGGCGCTATTGCAACCAACCCGGCTTTGGGTCTAAGGGCGATACGTCTATGTTTACAAGATCCATCGCTATTTTATCCGCAGTTAAGAGCGATTTTTCGAGCATCGGTTTATGGCAAATTGCGCATTATGTTGCCTATGCTGACCAATGTTGAAGAGTTACATCAAGCGGTACAGATTATTGGCGATGTTAAGCGAGATTTGCGTCAAGCTAACGTACCCTTTGATGACGATATACCGATTGGAGGCATGATTGAGGTGCCTGCTGCGGCATTAAATGCGGATGCATTTGCTCATCATCTTGATTTTTTATCGATAGGGACTAACGACCTGATTCAGTATACCTTAGCGGCTGATCGCCTCGATGAGGATGTTAATCACCTCTATAAGCCCGCACACCCCGCTGTACTGAAATTGATTGATATGACGATTAGGGCTGGCCTTAAGGCGAAAGTGCCGGTAGCGATGTGCGGTGAAATGGCGGGTGACGCGCGTTACGTGCGTTTGTTGTTAGGGATGGGGCTGAGGGAATTCAGTATGAATCCGCGTGCCTGCCTGGATGTGCGCCGTATTGTTGTCAACAGCTCAGTCTCAGAGCTGTCCGCATTGATGCATAGTGTGCATCGAGCAGGAACCAGCAATGAAATTGAAGAGTTATTGGATCGTATCAATCACGATATTTAGCTGTCATTCAAACTAGGCCAGTTTTAGCGTACTTATTTTGCTTATCTAAATTATATTTCTTCGCTAGGGTTTTTTTATTCTTAAATATTGCCTACACTCAAGCAGATCAATAACTTGCTGTGTAGCAATTCATGTCGAACGACAAAAAAGAGAGTAAAGACGAGCTGGAAGAGTTTATGGCGCATTTGCGCGATGAGGCTCATGGCGACGCTCGTGCGATGCTGGCAGAGCTGCATCCCGCTGAAATTGCACATGCTATTGAAAGTCTGCCAAATGTCGAGCGTGATACCGTTTGGCAGTGGCTAGCGGCAGATGTTCGCGGCGCTGTATTGTCACATTTGCACGATGATGTGCGTGCAAGTCTCATTCGTGAAATGGGTTTACCACAGATCATTGCTGCGACTGAAGGCCTGGATACAGATGATATTGCTGATATTCTGCAAAGCTTGTCTGATCAAGATAGTCGCGAAATTCTTGAAAGCATGGATAGGCAGAACAGAGAGCGTGTCGAGCAAGTGCTTTCTTATCCAGATGACGCGGCTGGCGGTTTGATGAACACCGACGCCATTACGGTGCGGCCTGATGTCAGTCTCGATGTGGTGTTACGCTATTTGCGTTTGCGCGGTGAATTGCCAGAGTCGACCGATAAATTGTTTGTTGTTGATCGTGACGATGGCTATTTGGGTGTCTTGCGTATGGCCCAAATTGTTACCTTGCAACCGGCAACCACTGTAGCTGAAGCAATGGCGAGTGATTTTGACGCAATTAATGTTGCGATGCCAGAAACTGATATTGCTAACTATTTTGCTCGCCAAGACATACTGTCTGCACCAGTGACCGATGATCATAATCGCTTGTTAGGCCGTATTACTATCGACGATATTGTTGATGTTATTCGTGAACAAGGTAGTCAGTCGTTAACCAGTATGGCTGGTTTGCGAGAAGAAGAAGATCTATTTTCTCCTGTCTGGGTCAGCACGCGGCGCCGCGCGATGTGGCTGGGCGCGAATTTATTAACCGCTTTTGCTGCGTCAGCAGTTATTTCGATGTTTGATGCAACCATTGAAAAGATTGTCGTACTGGCAGTACTCATGCCCATCGTTGCCAGTATGGGAGGTATAGCAGGCAGTCAGACTTTGACGCTAGTGATTAGAGGTATGGCCATGGGTCAGGTGAGCACGGCAAACTCGCGGCGCATCATGCGTAAAGAGGTTGCTGTTGGTCTTCTCAATGGTTTGCTCTGGGCGACAGTGGTGACAGGGGTTGTGATTTTTTGGTTTAAAGACTATGGGATAGGCGTCATTATTGCTGTTGCGCTGGTAATCAATCTCGTCGTTGCAGCACTTGCTGGCGTGACCATTCCTTTGATGTTGAAACGAATGGGCAGCGATCCTGCGCTGGGTGGTAGTGTTTTACTTACCACCGTAACGGATGTTATTGGCTTCTTAGTATTTCTTGGTTTGGCCACAGTATTTTTATTATAAAAATTTGCTACGTAGCAGATCTATATGAATGGCGGTATTTTTTCGCCATTCATTCGTGATATTTGTTTGCTAGGGTTAGCGAACCGACAAAAATATTGTTTGAATATGGTGACTCCTATGCGCTTAGCTACATATTTTTTAAGCTTGCTGCTTGCTGCCTGTGGCGGCGGTGGCGGTGGCACTACAGCACCAGCATCAATCGCTCCTGCGAGCGTCAGTGGCCTTGTTCTGGCGGCGATAAACTCCGCTATTGATACAGATATTAATAGTTTTGATGCGCCTTTTGCCGAAAACGATAGTTTTGCCTCTGCGCTGTTAATCACTAATTTGATCACGCTAGGGGGTTATCTCAATCAAGCAAATCAGGGCTCGACAGGACGTTCGTTTGCAAGTGGCGATACACAAGACTTTTTCGAAGTTGATTTGCAAGCAGGACAAAGCGTCACGCTGACAATTGCACAACAAGTTGTAACGGATGATATTGATCTGATTTTATTTGACGAGAGCCAAACGATTATTGATCAATCAATGACAAATGCCACAGTAGAGTGTGTAGAAAATAGCGTCGCCGGTAAATATTTTGTACGCGCAAATATTGCTCAAGGCGCGGCAAACTACACGTTATCTGTTACTTCTTTGCCATGTTCTGTTATCGCCCCATCGAGTAATTTACGTTTAGCTAATGATTTTGTGTCATCAGAGCTCATTATTAGGCCGTCGGAGTCGGTGAACATTTCAGCGATGCAGGCTAAGTTGTCTGTCTTAGGGATGAGCATGGAATTAATGCCGCACAAGCAATACGCGCGGGTTTATATCGCTGATATGACGGCCACTGTAAAAGATATGGATTTAAGTGTTGTGGCTGAATATGGCATGCCTGCATCATTGCAAGATAAAGCCATGACTTTGGCGATTATTAAAGCGATGCAGAATGTTGAAGGGATCGCGCTGGCTGAACCGAATTTTGTTTATCAGCCTTTTGCTACGCCAAATGATCCGTTTTTTCCATTGCAATTACATTACCCGTTAATCGGTTTGCCCGCCGCGTGGGACCAAGTAGCCAGCGCTGGTGGTGGTAGTGGCGCAGTGGTGGCTGTATTGGATACGGGTGTGTTGGTTAACCACCCAGACTTGCAAGCCAATTTGTTGCCGGGTTTTGATTTTATTTCCAGCTCTGCTTCTGCTGCAGATGGTGACGGTATTGATGCTGACCCCAGTGATCCTGGCGATAACCCAGCGGGTGCAAGTAGTTTTCACGGTAGTCATGTATTAGGCACTGTGGCAGCTGTGAGTAATAACGGTGTCGGCGTTAGCGGCGGCGCATTTTTCTCCAACATCCGGGCTTTACCCGTTCGTGTATTAGGTGTGGGTGGTGGGTTTCTTCTCGATATTTGTGAAGGTTTACGTTTTTCTGCAGGCCTGACGAATACATCAGGAACGTTACCAACAGCTACGGTCGATGTTGTTAATATGAGTTTGGGCGGTGGAGCTTTTTCGCAGTTTTTGCAAGACTGCACCGACGACGTGCGAGCTGCAGGGGTTATTGTTATAGCGGCAGCAGGCAATGCTGCGAATAATGAGCCGATGTTTCCTGCTGCGAATGCGGGTGTGGTATCGGTTAGCGCAGTTGATTTGACCCGCAGCTTATCGAATTTCTCAAGCTTTGGCGCGACCATCGATGTTGCTGCGCCTGGTGGTGAAGCCAGTGATGATGATGGTGACGGTGTCATTGATGGTGTTTTCAGTACGGTGGGTAGTGATGAAACGACACCCATCACCAATACTTTTGGTTTTCTCATAGGGACGTCAATGGCGACGCCGCATGTTTCAGCAACGGCAGCCTTGATGCGTTCAGTGAGTCCAGGTTTGACGCCAGCGCAGTTTGATGCAATGTTGGCTGCTGGTCTATTAACCGATGACCTTGGTGCGGCAGGTCGTGATGATAGTTTTGGTGAGGGTTTAATCAACGCCAACCGTGCGGTATCTGCTGCGCGAGGTGCAACACTGGCAACGCCGTTATTGTCTGCTGCGCCTAATGGTATTAACTTTGGTTTGGTTGCGACTGACTTAGGATTGGAAGTTATTAATGTTGGTGGTGGTGATTTGATTGTTAATTCACCGACAGAAAATTCTGGAGGTTGGTTAACTATTAGTAGCCCAGGGGGTAATGGGTTGGGTGTTTACACCCTTACGGTAGATCGTGGCAATCCATTGCTTGCTGATCCAGGTAGTTTTTCAGCAACGGTCTCGTTTACATCAAATGGTGGTAATGCCGATTTACCAGTGCAATTACAAGTCGTACAGACTGGCCAATCGACAACTGCAGATGCGGGGCGGCAGAATATTGTATTGCTAAGTTTAACCGATAGTAATAATAATAGAGTTATAGCGTTGGATGTTGTCGAAGGTGGTTATCCGTTTACTTTTGACGAAGTGGTGCCTGATACCTATTTACTGGTAACCACCACTGACAATGACAATGACAATATTATCTGCGATGCTGGTGAGGCATGTGGTGCATTGGGTACGATTGACGAGCCTGTTATATTTAATGTTTTGGAAAATCAACAGATAGATGTTGGGAGTTTTGTTGCTGGGTTTAGTTTTGCAACCACGGCTTCTGCTGTGAGTGCATCGAGCACGCAAACAATGAGCCCATTGATTAAGGGCCTAATACCTAGAGAGCCTCTGATTAATTCTGGTCTGATGCCTGATGGCTAAAATCTTTCCTCTCATCATCCATTCGGCCCAGAATTAATCGGAGGCTCCCTAGTGTTGTTCGTATTGCCAAGAATGAGTCAACTTTTAACTGTATCGCTAGCCGCCGTGTTGCTAGTGGCTTGTGTTCAGCCAACTCAACAAGTAGACAAAGAAATGGTTGTTGAATTTTTGGTGGCGAGTGAGCAGTGTGCTATTGAAAAAAGTATTGCTTATCGTATTGAAAGTGCAATCGATCTAAGTCGAGCTTACGGTTTGCTTGGTGGTAATAAAAAGCCAGAGGCTAATATTGATTGGCAGCAAGAACGGGTGCTGTTATTGGCGATGGGCCGACAAGCTAGCGCGGGTTATTCTTTGACATTGGCGTCAAGCAGAGCTATCCATAATAACGGCGAGTTAGCGATCAGTGTTTTATGGCAAGAGCCTGAGCCACATACAATGCAGGCTCAGTTAGTGACTAGCCCGTGTTTGTTGGTGAAGCTGCCACGAGAAGGTTATCAACATATTGTTGTCAATGACGCGCTGGCTCCACATAAAAAACACTGGGGGCATGTTCCCTAATTGATTAAGAAGCCTCTGATTTATTCTGGACGAAGTAGGTTGTGATCTGAAATATTCAGATTCAAGGCGAGAATCGTACCTCAAGAGTACTTCCTCGTGATGGGCGGTCGCCCATCACGAGGAAGTACTCTTGGGGTGCGCCGGCGTTGGTCACTATGAAAAAACCCTCACCGTATGCGTAGTCGCCTGCAATTTTTTCATAATGCCCGCCTTGTCTCGGCGCAATATTCACTGGCCTATGTCGCCCAACCAATGGACTCCTTAGTAGATACTCGCTGTTGAGCAGTTGGCGCTGACAGATGTTTGTTGCAAAGTTTTGATGTTGTTGTGCTGTGTTATTAGGTGACAGCGGTAAAGGCAATGCGGTCTCTGTACCGCTGGCAACGATTCTAATGGTGGCTAACTCCACGGCTTGGTCGATTTCAAGACAATATTGTGCTGGCACCGGAATAGCGGGTGATTTAGGCTCAAGCGAGTAGAGTTCGTTACGGGCTTGCCGTCCAATAGTCAGCTATCTGCAGCCGCAATGGGTGATAGACGCAGTGCGTGCGCCTTTACCTTCGAGTTCGGCATTAGTGGCAACGGTTGTGCCACGAATAATGCTGGGTTCTGCGACGGGTACACGCCGAGCTGTTTCAATCATTGGGTAATGGCCAGCTTAGGTGATTGTGGTGTCGACAATACCATTGTAGTAAATGAAATCGGTAAATGTGCCGTCGCTGTCGATGCCAATGATGTGGATATTTTGCTCAGGCAATGGTAGTTTCTACGCCTACATGATTTGCATGGATAAAAGAGTGATAGTGGCAACTATAACGATAGCTGGTTCAGCTATCATGCCTGGTGCTGAGCTTGGATAAGAAAATATTGGTTAGTGTTGATGCCGTAGGTAAGCGTTATGGCGACTTAATTGCCGTGAATGACGTGAGTTTTTATCTTAAGCAAGGCGAGGTGTTGGGTTTTCTTGGTGCTAATGGCGCCGGTAAATCGACGACTATGAATATGTTGTGTGGCGTGCTTGCGCCAACGCATGGGACCATCACGATTGCTGGCCATGATGTCGTCAAGGACCCTATTGAAGCCAAGCGCAAGCTCGGTTATTTACCCGAACAGCCACCCTTGTACCGTGATTTAAGTGTTGATGAGTACCTCACTTATTGTGCCGGCTTGCGCGGCGTACCGGCAAAGCAAAGGCGTCAACGTATTAGCGAGACGAAGCAGCGTTGTGGGTTGAGCGAAGTGGGTCGACGTATTATTGGTCAGTTATCAAAGGGCTATCAGCAGCGCGTCGGTATTGCGCAGGCAATTGTGCATTTACCGCCATTAATTGTGCTGGATGAGCCTACTGTGGGTCTGGACCCCGTTCAGGTTCGTGAGATTCGCGGTTTGATTCGCGATTTGGCACACGACCACGGCGTGATTTTATCGACGCATATTTTGCCTGAAGTGCAGGCAATTTGTGATCGCGTGCAAATTTTAAACCATGGCTGTATTATATTTTCCGATGATATTTCCGCATTGACTCAACACCTGTCAGCGGCAAGTTTATTGCTGTCAGTACGAAAACAACCCGACCTGGAAGCCTTGTCTGCACTTGCTGGCGTAGTAGGAATAACAGATAAAGGCGATAAACATTTTTTGCTTGATATCGACGAGACCAATAATCCAGCGGAGCGCGTTGCGGAATACGTCGTATCGAATCAGCTGGGTCTATATGAATTGATTCCGCAGCATATGGATTTGGAGCAAATGTTTGTTGATATAACAACTCAAGAAACAGAGCGGCGGGCTGATGAGATGTTGAGCACTGAGCGCGCGCAGCGATGATTGCACATATTGCTCGTCATGAGTTGCGTAGTTTATTTTTATCGCCCTTGGCTTGGGTGGTGCTGGCATTAGTGCAGCTTGTGCTGGCCTATATTTTTCTATTAAACATTGATGCATTTATTGCGCAACAGGATGAGTGGGCACTTGCAACGAAATCACCGGGGGCAACAATGTTGATTGTTTTAAAGACAATAACGAATGTGCCCACTTTACTGATGGTGGTGATACCGCTCATTACGATGCGCATGTTGAGCGATGAAAAGCGTTTGCATACCTCCGTACTCTTATTCAGCTCGCCGATATCAATGCGTGCCATTGTTTTAGGCAAATATTTCGCCGTACTTATTTTCTTTGGCTTGAGTTGGCTGATTATTGGAATGATGATGGTGTCGTTAAATTTAGGAACGCAGCTTGACCTAGGACATGTCGCTGCTGCCTTGAGCGCTGTATTTTTACTATTAATGGCGATTGCCGCCATTGGTATTTACATGTCATCGTTGACAGCGCATTCCGCCATTGCCGCGATTGCGACGTTTGCGCTAGTGTTATTGCTGTGGATTGTTGATGGCGCTGCCAAGCTTAATGGCAGTGAGAGTTTGCTGAGTGATATTTCAATGAAATTTCACTATCAATCTATGCTTACTGGCTTAGTTTCTGTTGTTGATGTGGCTTATTTTTTTTTGGTCACAGGTGTGTTTCTTGTTTTAGCTGTTCATCGTTTACATAAAGAGCGGGTGTATGGCTAACATTAATTCACTAAGGAGTACATTGATTAGACGACAACCGCGGCGCCTATTGGCCTGCGCCTGCGTTGGTCACTATGAAAAAATCCTCACCGTATGCGTATACGCCTACAGTTTTTTCATAATGCCCGCCTTGTCTCGGCTCAATATTCACTCGCCTATGTCGCCCAATCAATGTACTCCTTAGTAATACGTCGCTTATCTTCTGTGGCAATTGTTTTGGTTGTTATTTTTATTGCAGCAGGTATGTATTGGTTAGTGTCGCAAAAGAATCAGCAATTTGATTGGACGCAAACGCAAAGAAACACCTTATCGCAAAATAGCATTGCGGTGCTTGCCGAGGTCGAAGGTACTTTGAGTGTTACCGCCTACGCACGTGAAACCAATACCGTTGTGCGTAAAGCGATTATTCAATTGATTGAGCGTTATCGTCGTTACAAGTCGGATATTGATTTATCTTTTGTCGACCCTGATGCTGAGCCGCAATTGATACGTGATTTGCATATAGACATCGATGGTGAAATGGTCTTGGCTTTGGGTAAGACTAAGGAGCATGTAAAGAGCTTGCGTGAGCAAGTATTCAGCAGTGGCTTGCAAAGACTGCTGCGCCAAGGAGACCGTTGGCTTGTCTTTATTACGGGTCATGGTGAGCGTAAATCAGGTGGTAAGGCGAATCACGATTTAGCGGTGTTGGCTGGCGAGTTGAAGACACAGGGATTTAATATTGCTAATGCTAATCTTTCTGCCACGGCAGGTGTGCCCAATAATGCTGCGATGGTCATTATTGCGAGTTCGCAAGTAAACTGGTTGCCAGGTGAGATTGATCATATTATTAAGTATATTGATGGTGGCGGTAACCTATTATGGCTGACGGAGCCTGGCGAAGAGGTAGGTTTAACAAAGCTGGCAGAGCATCTTGCAATTAATATTGATGGTGCGACAGTGGTCGACCCCTTGGCGCGTTTGGTTGGTATTGATAATCCAACGTTTTCCATTGTAGCAAACTATCCTGATCATCCATTGTGGAAAAAATTTGAAGCGACCACGTTATTTCCACAAATTACCGCAGTAACTGCTAACGCGGAGTCCAAGGGTTGGCAGCATGACATTGTGTTAAGCAGTGGTGATCACAGTTGGCTTGAGCGCGGTGATTTATCCGGTAATGTTAGACTGGGTAATGATGATGTGCCTGGTCCGGTATCCATTGCTGTTGCGTTGCAACGTCAAGTTATAAAAGAAACAGCGGCAGAAAAACAGCAACGTATTGTGATCATTGGTGATGGTGATTTTATTTCCAATCAATATATTGGCAATGCGGGTAATCTCGGCCTGAGTTTGCGTTTGATTAACTGGTTAAGCGCTGATGATAAGCTAATCGCTATCCCCACAGTTGAGCGCGGTGATCGAGAATTAACACTTTCTTTGTTTCGATCGCAGCTGATCGCCATTGGCTTTCTTATTGTCGTGCCCGCTGGTTTGCTATTCGCTGGAATGGGAATATGGTGGCGTCGCCGCGCGAGTCAAGCCAACTAATCTGGTTATTACTGTAAGAGTAAAGGTGTGCCCGAATTACCCGAAGTAGAGACCACTCGCCGCGGCATAGCGCCGTATATCCAAGGCCAGCGTGTAGCTAAAGTTATTGTCCGCAATGCTAATTTGCGCTATGGCGTACCCAAGAGTTTGTGTAAAGAGTTTACGGGTCAAACTGTCGATGAGGTGGTGCGTCGAGGTAAATATTTATTATTGCGCAGTAGTGTCGGTGCCATGATGGTTCACCTCGGTATGTCGGGTAGCTTGCGTTACCTAGAAAAATCACTGCCGCCTGGCAAACATGATCATGTTGATGTGATATTTAAAAACCAAGGATGTTTGCGACTGCATGACCCGCGACGGTTTGGCAGTGTGCTGTGGTTACGTAACGATGAGCCGGAGCATAAGTTGCTGAGCAGTATTGGCCCCGAACCTTTGTCGGATGAGTTTGATGGTGAATATCTGTACGCGCGTTCACGTGGTCGTAATATGGCAGTAAAAAATCTGATTATGGATAGCGGCGTCGTAGCAGGTGTTGGCAATATTTATGCGAATGAAGCTTTGTTTATGGCTGGCATTCATCCCTTGCGCTCCGCAGGCCGCATTTCATTGAATCGCTATCAACGTTTGGTCGTTGAAATAAAATGTGTGCTGGAAGCCGCAATAAAAAGTGGCGGTTCAACCTTGCGTGATTTTGTTAACAGCGAGGGTAAGCCAGGTTATTTTGCCTTTGAGCACAAGGTCTATGGCCGCGACGGGCAGCCCTGTCAATCTTGCGGGGCAAGCCTTAAGCTAGTGCGGCTTGGTCAACGCGCAACGGTTTATTGTGGCCAGTGCCAACGCTGATCAGGGCGTTTCATCCAGTGTTCTCACTTCGATAATAACGCCGCCAGGTTCACGCGTTAAGGTGGGCATATTGGCGCTCAGCCTGGCGATTTGCCGCGCTAGTGCTATATTTCTTGGGTCGGTATGGTCGAAAATAATATGGGTGAGACCTTGAGTTATTTTCAAGAAATATTCGTCGTCATCGGTGGTGGGTGGCAGCGGAAAAGCGGCTTGTTTTAGCGCTAACATGGTGCGCCCGGGCCACTGACTGCTGACATGTAATTTTTTTTCGTCATTACTGATTGATGTTACGAGTGTTTCAATGAGCCGGTCATTATCACCAAAGTCGCCGCGAGCTAAAGTGGAATGGCGAGCTTTATCGCCTTGCATAAAGACAAAGGCGACAATAAACAGCAAGGCAAAGGCCAAGCCACGTTGCGCCATAAATCCACGCATGCCGAACTTTTGTGCGTGAATGAGTTGCTGAGCCCCTAAATAGAGTAAAAGCGTCAGTAATAGTAATGCCCATACTTTATCGGCGGATAATAGGCCTATTAGACTGGCAAGCAGCAGACTGCTGGCGAGATGATTGTTGAGAATGAATTTGCGCGAGCGAATTATGACGATGGCGAATAAGATTAAAATCAATGTGCCAGTGAACCATGCTGCACTACTGTCGGCGTCGTTAATTTGAAGAACAGCGCTGCCGAGTGTGGTGATTGGGTTATTAAACCATTCAATATGGACCCAGCCCGCTTGCAGTAGCCCAACGAAGACAGCACTCAGGCCAACACCCATTAATATTTGTTTTTTCATGGCGCTATTGATCGGTTGGCGTTGCCAGCTCCAGAGCACGCCAAGTGCGTAACCTAGCCCGATAGGGTGCAGGCTGATAATGCCGGCAATAACGATCAAGTGGACAAAATACCAGGCGGTTAATAATTTCTCTTTGCTACGAATGCGTTGGTCAAGCCAATTTCCAACACCAAAGGTTAGCAACAAGTAGATGCCGGCGCCGATAGCGTCGATTTGTTGCAGGCTCAGCGGTGCAATCAGTAATAGACCGCTGGCAATCATGGCGACTTCATTATCCATATGCTCTTTTGACCAGCGATAAAAGAAGAGCACTGCAGCAAACAAAGCGAGCATGGTGAAGACTTTGGCGGCGAGTAGGCTGCCAGCCCAATAAAGCGCTAACGGCACGAATATCAGCATGCGGAAATCGGGCGTATTGAGAAAGACCACGCTGGTATGAACACGCTCGGCCAGCGACCACACGAGCAGTAAGGCGCGTGATGCACCTTCTTCTATTCCGTAGGGGCTAAACTGTACGAGTTTGAACCACAGAATAAGGCCAGCCCAGATAAGTAAGAGGGCAAAAATGACTGCGCGTTGTTTGATTCGGTCGTTAATCATGGCTTAAAATGCCGCCGTTGAAGATGGCTGCGGAGCATACCCCAAACTGTGCGAGTGGTCATCTAACGTGATAGAGTGAATTTTTTTGTGGTGTTATTTTTTATTTTCGCTGGGCGGGGGAATTGCCATTTAAAATCAGTCTGTTAGGGGAATGATTTGGGCGAAAAACGGTGCTATTTTTAGCGATTTGGGTGGCAGATGAACTTGCGCTGAGTGCCGTTACCATGGTATACAGTCGCCCGTTTTAGTCACTTTGTAATGAATATAATAAACGAGGTTAGCCATGCTAGAGACTGCTAGTGTAGTCATACTTTATGCAATTTGGTTCCCGCTGGCGTGGGGATTTGCTTGGTTCTTGCTGAAGAAAAATTCTTAAGCAAGCCATAGATGGCAGGTGTTTTCACCTGACCACATAGATATCTGAATTCTTGATTGTTGTACCGAAACGTTTTGCGTTTGCGGCAGTCACGGACTATGTTTAATAAAAGGCCGGTTTGCGGCCTCGGCACAGTTTTTTTGGAGGGTGTTGTAATGCGTTACTCAACTAAGTTGGTATTGGGTTTGCTTTTTGCTTTTGCGTTGGCAGCCAGTTCTGCTTTCGCTAGTGGCGGTTTGACTGTCGATATGGACAATGGTGAAAATATCTATAACAACGGCAAAGAAGATACCGGCGTGCCTGCATGTCAGGGCTGTCATATGCCAGATGGCATGGGTAGCGACGATTTAGGCACCCCACGCTTAGCGGGTCAAATTTTCCAGTTTATTGTTAAGCAGATGGAAGATTATGCGCTAGATAAGCGCGAAGATACGACGATGTACATCATGAACTCGAATGCAAAGGGTTTGACTTCGCAAGAGCGTCTTGATGTGGCGGCTTACATCAGTCAGTGGCAGCATGACCGTGAAACGGTTGACGCCTCTGTCTCTGATTTGAATGCTATTAAGGCAAATGGTGTTGAAGTGGGGGAAACTCACTTAGGTAAAGCTATTGTTAACCACGGTATTAGCGAAAAAGGCGTTGCTGCGTGTCGTTCGTGTCACGATTATAACGGTCGTGGTGTAGAGCCATTGTTCCCAATGATTGGTCAACAAAAATACACGTATCTTGTTGCTCAGATGAAGCAATGGCGTGAGGGCACGCGTTCTAACGATCCGCAAGCGATAATGCGTAATGTTGCAAAGAACATGTCTGATGAGGACATTAACAACGTTGCTGCGTATCTAAGCACTAAAGAGGCTTCACCCTATAGCCTGGGTAACTCTCGTTTGCCTCATCGTTTTACTCCCTTCGAGACTCATCACTAGTCTTACGCACAACACTACACCAAGTAGTGTTAGTTTGAACTAAGTAAAGGGTGGCTTGTCCATCCTTTTCTTTTATCTGTATTGATCAATGAGGTTGTCATGGCGGCAAAAGCTAAACTAAAGCGTGGCGAAAAAGTATTATTCGGTATTGCTGGGATATTTATACTGGTGGCGTTGGTAGGTTACGTCGCTCTGGAAGGGTATCGCCTGACGACGAAGAAGCAGATTTTTTCCAATCTAACGAGTTTTGATTTGTCTGAAAATGGCAACTTAGGTCATCGGATATTTAAAGGTAACCGATGTTCTTCTTGTCATCGTGCTTTTTTGTCGGGTACGAGTATGGGTGGTCAAACAACACTTGACGGCATTGGTTCACGTCGCAGTCATGATTGGCTGGCGAGCTTTTTGGCCGACCCGGAGCCGGTGTATAGGGAAACTTATAATGCGGAGACTTTTGATCATGGCTTAGGCAAAGAAGCGGCTTATGTGGCTGAGCTAGGCGAAGATCAGATCTATGCTGTTGCAACATTTTTATCCGAGCTGCGTTCGCAACAAGGTGCTTCGACTTCACCCCTTCCACCTAAAGGTGAGTCGGTATTTATCGAAAGTATGTTGAGTATTTGGGCGCCGGAGAGTTGGAAGGAGAAGTATCAGGATATTCGCACTAAAGATTTTAGTGGTGATACGACTGCACCAGCAGGCGGTGTTGGCCAAGGTCCGGATGCTAAGCAATGAGTACGTCACATGATGCGCCGTGGGAAACGGATGTAGAGTACACGCGCTATACCTTATGGTTCCTCTATGCCTGTATCATCTATAGCTTGGTTGGCTTTTCTTGGGGTGCATTGATGGGTGGCATCGCCGAGTTTCGTCATTTTGTTGATCACCGTGCTCATGGTTCGCTAATAGTGCGTGCGCATACTCACATTAATTTGTTGGGTTGGGTGGAAATGGCAATTTTTGCTGCGGTTTATTATTTTGTGCCGCGTTTGGTTAAGCGTCCGATCTTTAGTTTAAAGTTGGTGAAGGTGCATTTCTGGATCCACAACATCGGTCTTATTGGTATGGTATGTTTGTTTACTATCGCGGGCATTCTTGGTGGCACGGCCAGTCTTAGTAGTCCTCCTGACGAGGTCGAGGCGCTAATTAGACCCTGGTTGGCAACAATGGGACTCTTTGGCACTATGGTGTTAGTGGCTAATGGAATATGGGGATATAACGTATTCCGCAGTTGTGTTGGTTGGGAAAAAGATGTTCCTGGCGCTACGTAGTAGCTGAAGATATAAATGAGGTTGGTGAAATGAAATCATATATAGGATTGCTGGCGTCGGTAGTGCTAACGCTCACACTGAGTGCTTGTGATATTACGCCTGAAGGTCAATTGCGCGTAGGTGAGTACGCGCCTTCGCTGAAGACAAAGACCTTGGCTGATGTCGGTGGTGACTTTAGTCGAATTACAACGTATCGCCAGCCTGATGCGCGTATGTACCAACTGTCTATTGATGAGGCGTTGGCGCAAAACAAAACCATATTGTTAGAATTTGCTACCCCTGGGCATTGCACCGTATGTGATAAGCAATTACAGATGCTCAAAGCAATGTTAAATAAGTATGAAGACGATGTGTTATTTTTGCATATGGATCAATATCAAAACCCAGAGGCGTTTACCGCATTTGGTGTTCAGGGTGACCCATGGACTTTTGTTATAGGTGCGGATAAGCAAGTTAAATTTAAGCGACCAGGGCGTATGTTGTATGGCGAAATGGACGCCATATTGGCTGAAACGATAGCTGCGCCAGCCGTGCCCGACGCAGGATAGCTCGTGGCAAAAAGTGAATATAATTTAGCGCCTGATCGTCGCGGTGCGGCCTGGGATGCCTTGCTTTATTTGCCTGTGGTCATTTTGCTTGGCGCCTATGCGCTGGTGCTGTGGTATCAGAATAATCAGGCATTCGCCTATTTGTTAATGTTTCTGGCGTGTTTTATGGGTTTTATCGGCGGCAACCGAATACTGTCTGGGCGGTTGATGTTGTTGCCGAGTGCGCCCGTTGCGCTGAGCGTGAGCAAGCAGCATGTCACGGTTAGGTTGCGTAATAACGATAGGGTGTCTCTGGTAAAAGAAGTGCGTTTTTTTTCTGATTATGCAGGTAAATCATTTGGGCTTACCGGGTTAGATATGTCGGGTAAAAAGCGTCAATACGTTTTTCATCGCGGCCAGTTTGAGTCTCCGGCCATTTATGAAGACGCGATGTCTAGCCTTAGAGTGTATAAATAATCGATTACAGGGCCGCTCAGTCCTGTTCTTGGCGACGTTTCTTGACGTCGTAGGCCATAAAGCCAATCACAATTACCATAAGTCCGCATACCACGCCAATGATAATGTGTTCAGTGGCCTCACTGACGAGCCCCCCTACTAGCATGTGTATTGAATAGCCGCTTATGAAGAGGCCGGTACATACCGCGACGAGGTAAATAAAAATTTCTTTTGAAGATATCCATGTTTGAGAAGGCATTATTGTTCACTAATTAATTGAATTGACTGTATTTTAAACGATTTTTTTGTGACAAAACCATTTATTCATTTGTCGTTCAAGTTGTATCAAGGCTTGACTCAAAAGGGCCATTATGTGACCATTCTCCGACTTTTTTGCAGGGTGGGCTGTGTTAGTGCCTGCTCTAGATAAATTTATATTGGATCGCGCCACGGCAGTCACTGCTTAAGGTGCACAAATGAGGAGTTTGTATGGACAATTTGTTGCCATATTCAAAGACTTTCTGGGTGAGCTTGGTTGCAGGCTTTACTACCGGCATGGGCAACGGCAGTGTTTTTGGTGCTGCGATGATGTGCGCGCTAGGTCGCGGTCGTTTTGACGACTGGGGTGGCTGGGGTATCCAAGCTTATGACCCGACTACTTTCATGGGCTTCATGCAGTGGTGTATGCTCGTTTTTGGTGCTGCCTTTATGGCCATCATGATGGTTGCAGCTAAGCGCCATGGTGCTTTAGAAGCGCAATCACGCGCAGCGACCTGATAGGGGAATAACGATGATGACTATTATCGCAACGGTATTTTGTATTGTGTTGGCATTCTCAAGTATGTGGTTCGCATGGTATCTAATGATGCCAGGCAAGCATTAAGAGCAGAACCAAAGCCACATAGCGTGGCCGCAAGCAAAGCATTCACATATTTTTTATAATTATAGTATTAACGGAGCGCAGTTCCCATGTTCAAGTATCTTTTTGCGAAGAACGAAGATATCCCCGCAGGTTCTGCGGCTGTCTTTTTTGGGTTTTCGTCTATCATCTGGTTCATTATCGGGACTGGGTTAGGTTCTTTCAACGCAGCAAAACTTGCTTTCCCGGATTTCGTTACCGGTAGCTACATGTTTGCTTTTGGTCATATGCGCCAAGTTCATGTGATGGCCGTTATTTTCGGCTGGATCTCGATGGCCTTCGCAATGGCCTTTATGTACATTACGCCAGCTTTGGGTAATACCAAGCTTTGGTCTGAAAAGCTCGGTGTATGGACCTGTTTTAACTGGAACGCCGGTCTCTCTGTTGCCCTGTGCCTGATGTGGGCCGGTGTAACCTCCGGACGTGAGTATACTGACTTCCCATGGCCTATTGACCTGATCATCTTGTTTGCAGTGTTGCTACCACTGGGGATTAACGTTTGGATGACGATTGTCCATCGTAAAACACAGGGTATTTACACCACCAACTGGTTTTTTGGTTCTGCCGTCTTCATGTTGATGATTGTGGTGCTCGTTGGTAACTTGCCAGAGTATTTCTCTTTAACCGGTTTGACCGAAGCCTATCTGACCTGGTGGCATGCTCATAATATTTTGGGTTTATGGATTACCCCGGTTGCTGCGGCTATCGCTTATTATACGGTGCCGAAGATTACGGGTAACCCGCTGTACTCTCACCGTATTGGTCACTTGCATTTTTGGTCAGTGGTGGTGTTTTACTCGACGCCTGGCGCGCATCACTTGATGTCATCGCCGTTGCCTGAATGGTTGAAATCATTCGCATCTGTAGAAGGTGTATTGATTCTGGTGCCAGCGATTGCGTTTGTATCTAACCTGCTGCTTACCATGACCGGTAAATGGCATTACTTTGTTGACAATATCGAAATCCGCTTCACAATTTCTGGTGTGATGCTGGCTATCCCGTTGAATATGCAGGGTGGTTTCCAACAAACGCGTGCAATTAACTGGTATGTCCATGGTACGGGCTGGATCGTGGCGCATGCCCATTTGGCTTTGCTGGGCTTCTCGACTTTCCTGGAAGCTGCTGCCGTGTATTACGGTTTGCAGACGATTCTTCGTCGTAAGCTTTACTCGCTAGCGTTGGCTAACTTCCACTTCTGGTTCTTATTGATTGGTTTTGCTACATATTGGATCTCAATTACCATTGCTGGTTTGATTCAAGGTGCAGCGAAGATCTACGAAGTGCCTTACATTGATGTGGTTATTGCAGAGCATCCCTACATGATTGCTCGCTGGGTTGGTGGTACCATGGTATTTACTGGTAACGTTGTGTGGCTCTACAATATGTGGATGACAGCTCGTGCAGGTACACCGGTACCAGTAGGTCGCCTGCCACATGAAATCGCATACGAACGTTAATTGCTCGCCGTATTGTAAGTTAATAATGAAAAATACGATGTGCGTTAACCTTTAGCGGAGTAAAGAAGAATGGCTTTTAGAGAATATAAAATTGGTACCCGTATGTTTGGTATCGCCCTGGGTGGTTCAATGATGATCACCCTTTATATGCCCAGTTTGAGTATTTATAGCGTGGGCGTCACAGAAACAGGCTTGGTCAAAGGTCTATCCTATGGTCATAACTCGGGTTTCTCTTACGAAGACCCTTTCTTGCAGGGTAAAGGTAAGCCTTTGACTGTTACTGTTAAAAAAGATCCTGTTACGGGCGACGATATTGATCCAGTGAGTGCCTATGTCTATAAGGCAGGTACGCCTTTCCCGAGTGCTATCCGTAACCCGAATATCCTAGGTAAGGCAGTGCAGGCGCTGAGTGCGGAAGATGGGCAGGTAGGCGAAGCGGTTGAGTCTGACGGCGCTGTGTTTTTGGTATCCCGTGGCGACTACGAGGGTGAAACATTCCCGTATATTGAAAATGTTACTGCAACACGTAAGTGGACTGCTGATGCTGTGCTAACGGCAGCGGCTGATACCGATAAGCACCATGTTGGTAGCGGTAAAACCATGTTTATTCGTGAAGGTTGCTGGTGGTGTCATACTCTGTTGCCTGAGCAGACCCAGGATTGGCAGTACTTTGGTTTGCCGCCCCGTTTAGGTGATTTTAACGGTGAGGCACCAACAGCGTTTGGTTCTGATCGTAAGGCACCTGATCTATTGCATGTTGGCTCACGTAACTCATCAAAAGAGTGGATGATGATGCATTTCTTCAACCCAAGACTTGTTCAGCCGCATTCTATTATGCCTCGTTTTGATTACCTTTGGGGTGAAGTAGATGCTAATGATAATGACATTGATTTTGATCAGTGGCGTACTGATTATAAAGAGTATGCTGCAGGTAATAGCATCTATCCACCAGTTGTACCGAACTACGCACCTAACAGCGAAATTCGTTATCTGATGGATTTTGTCTTGAGTTTGAAGTAATTTAGTTTTTCTGGGAGGAATAGCCTGATGGCTTGGAAATACGATACACCACTGTATACGCTGGCAACTGAAGATCAGAATACACATGCTAAGCATGTTTGGGAGCATGAAAGCCTGGGCGGCATCATGG
>NVRQ02000084.1 GCA_002400905.2 Gammaproteobacteria bacterium
ATCAGAGGTTCCTTAGATCAATCTTTATAGCCAAGGCTTTGCAAGGCACGAAGATTATCACTCCAGCCACTCTTTACTTTCACCCATAGCTTTAAAAATACTTTACAGCCAAACAATTCTTCCATATCTAACCGCGCCGACCGACCGACCTCTTTAAGTACCTCGCCTCCTTTACCGACAACAATGGCTTTTTGCCCGTCTCGCTCAACCCAAATCAAGGCGTGAATATGCGTTATGCCTTTTTCCTCACCAAACTGCTCGATCTCAACCGTCATCGAATAGGGCACTTCGTCACCGACTCGACGCATCAACTTTTCCCTAATAATCTCTGATGCAAGAAAGCGTGCGCTACGATCTGTCAGCTGGTCATCGGGGAATAATGCTTCCTTCTCTGGCAAGTACTGAATAATCGCTTTTTCAAAGGCATCGATATTAATATCTTTTTTTGCTGACAACGGAACAACGTCATTAAATTCACGCTTCTTTGACAGTGCTTCTATTTCTGGCAGTAATTCATTTTTGTTGGCCATCTCATCGATTTTATTAATCACCAACACAACTGGCACCTTAATCGAACTCATCACTTTTAACATAAACTGTTCGTCATCAGTCCATATACGGGGGTTAACCAACCATGCAACCACATCAACATCATTGAGTGTATTGAGCGCAGTCTTATTCATATACCGGTTCATTGCCTTCGCCGCGTTGACATGTAAACCAGGTGTATCGATATAGAGAATTTGCGCCTGGTCTGTGGTCTTCACACCCAATATAGAATGGCGTGTCGTTTGTGGCTTACGTGACGTAATACTCAGCTTTTGACCCATTGCCCGATTAAGCAAAGTCGATTTGCCAACATTAGGCCGCCCTACAATGGCAACGTAGCCACAATGAAATGTCATGTGCAATACTCGTGTTGTTTTTACGTTTAATCAACGCCTAAGCGAACCAACATTGCTGCGGCAGAAGATTGCTCTGCTTTACGTCGAGAGCGGCCTTCACCACTCACGGCACCTTTAGACAGAGTATCGATTGCACACTCAACGGTAAAGACTTGCTGGTGCCCTTCGCCAACAATACTCATCACCACATAGCCAGGCAAAGGTAGGCTGCGGGATTGAGAGTATTCCTGCAAACGCGTCTTGGGGTCTTTGAGTGCGTCGTCAAGACTCAATACTTCATATTCACGTAAGTATAAATGACGAATAAATGCTTGGCTGGCATTAAAACCGCCATCCAAATAAATTGCCCCAATTAACGCCTCGATTGTTCCCGCCAAAATAGAAGAACGACGATGACCGCCACTTTTCATTTCACCTGAACCCAAAATAAGGTGTTCAGCGAGATCCACTTCACGCGCTAACTTAGCCAGGGTATCGCCGTTAACTAAGGAAGCTCGCATGCGGCTGAGTTCGCCTTCATCGGCTTCAGGGAAACGCAGATATAAATCTTCAGCAACGACAAGATCTAACACCGCATCGCCTAAATATTCCAACCGTTCATTATTTTGATTACTGGCGCTGCGATGTGTCAACGCCTGAACAAATAAGGATTGATCAATAAGACGGTAGCACAGTAATTCCTCTACCGTTTTTAGGTTAAACTTTGATTTCAACGAGCAGAAGTTTCGATTTCTTTATGAAACTTAGCAATGGCATCAACATTCCCCATCATTTCAACACGATCTTCATAATCCAAAGTAACAGTAAAACCGGTTTTTGTTTTTTTGATATCAAAAGCATCCAGCCCTAGTCTTCTTACATTATCAATCTGCATCGTTGCAGAAAGTCTTTTGACTATCTGGCTCTTTGTTTCAAACTTTTCATCCTGAATACGATTCATGATGGATGAAACACTAAAATATTCGTAATAAACAGGGTATAAACTCAATCCTATCGTTGCAAAGAATGCAAGCAACGCAAATAAAATTAACACACCCCAGAGACTAAATCCCTGCTGCTTATTTATCGTTAGCATAATATTGCCTCCGTCATCATTGAATAGAACTGCCTACACGGCCGAATGAAGAAAAGTTCATCCAGATAAAAAATGCGCGGCCGACCAAATTTTCATCGGGCACAAAGCCCCAAAAGCGACTGTCATTACTGTGGTCACGATTATCACCCATAACAAAGTATTCACCCACTGGCACTTTAAATGTATCCAGCTGCGATCGTTGTCGGCCATCAAGCAAAATCCCATGCTCGATCTCTCCTAAGGACTCTTTAAATACCCTAGCGCCTTTCATCTCATTACTGTCACTCCAGCCTGGGTAAATACCCTCAGCGTCGAGTTTAACTTGCTCGCCATTCACATACAGTCGCTTATCTTCGTAATGAATCTCATCACCTGGCAAACCAACCACGCGCTTAATATAATCAATATGTGGCTCTTTAGGATAACGAAACACGACCACATCGCCACGATTTGGAGTTCCCAGATCAATTAATTTTTTATCAATCACTGGAATACGAATCCCGTAATCAAATTTATTCACCAATATAAAGTCACCATTGACCAAGGTTGGCATCATTGAGCCGGAAGGAATGCGAAATGGTTCAAAAATAAACGAACGAACAATAAATACAATGAGAATAACGCTGAATATGGACCGCGCATAGTCAACAATAATAGGTTCTTTTAGCAACTCTTCTTCATTGTCGCTCGGCTCACGCTGCTCACTCTCGACTTTTTTGAATAAAGCCCAACGCTTGCGGCCTGCACCCAGCAGATCAAAAACCCATATAACGCCGCTTATGAGCAATACGCTCAACATGATCGCAGCAAAATCAAAATGCATTATTTTCTCCCTACCTGTAACACGGCAAGAAAGGCTTCTTGCGGTATCTCAACCGAACCCACCTGCTTCATACGTTTTTTCCCTTCTTTTTGTTTTTCTAACAATTTACGCTTACGTGACACGTCGCCGCCATAACATTTTGCTGTCACATTCTTACGTAACGCTTTAAGCGATTCGCGAGCAATAACATGGTTGCCTATCGCTGCCTGCACTGCAATATCAAACATTTGCCGAGGAATGAGTTCTCTCATTTTCTCTGCCAATAGTCTGCCGCGCGAATAGGATTGATCTCGGTGAACAATGGATGACAAGGCATCTATTTTCTCACCGTTAATCATGATATCCACCTTAACAAGATCGGCTTCCTCAAAGCGAACAAAGTGATAGTCCAACGAGGCATAACCGCGACTCACTGATTTTAAACGATCAAAAAAGTCGAGAACAACCTCATTCATCGGCATTTCATAGCTCAAGGCAACCTGGCGACCCAGGTATTCCAAGCGTTTTTGAACACCGCGCTTTTCAACACAAAGCGTAATGACTGCGCCCAGATACTCCTGCGGCACAAGAATATTGGCCAAGATAATCGGCTCGGCCAAAATAGCAATTTTATTCACCGCAGGCAGTAACGCAGGGTTATCAACCATAATGACTGCGCCGTCAGTTCGCGTCACCTCAAAGATAACGGTGGGTGCTGTGGTAATCAGCTCAAGATTGTATTCACGCTCAAGACGTTCTTGCACAATCTCCATGTGTAACATACCAAGAAACCCGCAACGAAAACCAAAACCTAAAGCCTGAGAAGTTTCTGGCTCATAAAACAATGACATGTCATTGATACGTAGCTTGGCTAGTGCATCCCTCAAATCTTCATAGTTTTCGGCGCTAACCGGAAATAAACCTGCGAAAACTTGCGGCTGTACCATTTTGAAACCAGGTAGCGGTTCACTCGCAGGATGATCGTTATCCGTTAAAGTATCGCCAACAGGCGCACCATCAACGTCTTTAATACCCGCGATGATAAAGCCAACCTCACCCGTTTGTAAGGCCTCTAACGGCAACGCTTTAGGTGTGTAAATACCCACATTATCAGCATTGTAGCTGCGCCCAGTCGACATCACTTTAATGCGTTGACGCTTTTTTACACTGCCGTTTATAATCCGCACAAGAGATACCACACCAAGATAATTATCAAACCATGAGTCGATAATTAACGCTTGCAATGGCGCATCTGGATCTCCCTTTGGTGCTGGCACACGTTTAACTAATTGCTCCAGTAAATCTTCAACACCAAGCCCCGTTTTCGCACTAACACTCAAGGCATCATCGGCAGCAATACCGATAATTTCTTCGATCTCATTAATGACTCGCTCAGGGTCAGCGGCAGGTAAATCAACTTTATTCAGAACCGGAATAACTTCAAGGCCAAGTTCAACCGCGGTATAGCAATTAGCAACTGTTTGCGCCTCAACACCCTGTGCGGCATCGACAACCAACAATGCGCCATCGCATGCTGCGAGCGAACGCGACACCTCATAAGAGAAATCGACATGACCTGGCGTATCAATAAAGTTAAGTAGGTATTTTTGGCCATCAGCAGAGGTGTAATTAAGTGACACACTCTGGGCCTTAATGGTAATACCACGCTCACGCTCAAGATCCATAGAATCAAGGACTTGAGCGCCCATCTCGCGCTCGCTTAAGCCACCACAAATCTGAATAAAGCGATCAGCAAGCGTGGACTTGCCGTGGTCGACGTGGGCTATTATGGAAAAATTACGGATGTGCTGCATTGTGACGAACGATGGGCCCTAAAAAGGGCCCATCTTAAACGATATTAGTGTCTGGCGACATCTAAACCTCAGAATTACTTATGTTTTTCTGATACCTGCTGAGCGAAAGCCTATGACCTAAATCTTGCAAGTGATCGTGCTTGCAGAATGCAAGATATTGATTTGTAGAGCGAATGACAACTTTGAGCGGAATCCTTATTGTGATTGCCGAAAAGTTTCATATCGCTCTACGGATCAAGAGCTTGTGCTATGTGAGGGTGAGCACTTGCAGGATTTAGGTATTACTTGTCTTCCACTTTTAATGCCAAAAACATCGGGCCACCACTACGCTGAACTAATAGCGGCACTGATTTTCCATCTGGAATCGCATCAACCAAATCACTAAACTGCTTGGCACTTTTGACATCCATCTGATCAATTTTAAGGATAATATCGCCTTTACGAACACCTGCGCGAGCGGCAGGCCCACGGCTTACTTCGTTAGCAACAATACCATGCTTGCCCACTTCAGCTTGCTTACGCTGCTGAGGGGTCAAATCGGCGACCACAATACCAATACGATCCACCTCTTTATCGCCGCTTTTAGGGCGTTTATTTAAACTTGCAGGACGGGCTTCAGCCTCACCAGGCAGCTTACCAATTCGCACACGCAAAATCTTCGGCTTCCCATCACGAATAATACCAACCTTAACCTGGTTCCCCACCTTCACTCGACCCACAACGGGGGGTAATGACGATGATTTGGACAAAGAACGTCCATCAAACTTTAATATCACGTCCCCAACCTGAAAACCGGCTGCTTCCGCTGGACTACCCGGTAACACTCTAGAAACCAACGCACCTTCCGGTTTATCCATATTAAAGGACTCGGCAAGATCATGCGTCACATCTTGAATCAAAACCCCTAACCAGCCACGCGCTACAATGCCTGAATCGCGTAACTGATCACTGACTTCGATAGCCAAATCTATCGGAATCGAAAATGAGAGCCCCATAAAACCACCCGTGCGGCTGAATATTTGTGCATTAACACCAACAACCTCACCCTTCAGGTTAAATAATGGACCGCCAGAATTACCGGGGTTTATAGCGACATCAGTTTGAATAAAGGGCACGTAGTTTTCACTAGGCAAGCTGCGCGACTTAGCACTAACAATACCCGCAGTAACCGTGTAGTCGAAGCCAAACGGTGAACCAATCGCAAGCACCCATTCACCCACTTTAAGGTCATCTGGAGAACCAATTTTAACTATCGGTAAATCCTCATGCGCGTCAATTTTTAATACTGCGATGTCGCTACGTTTGTCACTACCGATAACTTCGGCAATAAATTCACGGCGATCACTAAGTCTGACAATCACCTCGTCAGCACCGTCAACCACATGATGATTGGTTAACACTAAACCCGATTTATCAAAAATAAAACCCGAACCCAACGAACGTGGTCGAAATTCTTGCAGCGACTCTTCGTTATTGTTTTCACCTTCCTCATCAAGGAAGCGCTTAAAAAAATCATTGAATGGACTGTCTTCTGGCAAACCAGGCACTTTATGATCGCCCAGGACAGAATCTCGTTTAATTTTTTGCCTAGTACTAATATTAACGACCGCAGGTGCCGCTTGCTCAACAAGATCGGTAAAATCAGGTAAGCCACTGACCGATGCCGTTGACAACGCTGGCACTGACATAACTAACCCAAGAAACCCGATAATGGCAAGATGCTTCATTTTTAATACGTTCATTCAACAAATACCTTAAAATTAAGCACCTTAACTAGGATAAACAGCCATCGCTGCTTCACCATTAGTCTCGACAATATTACTGATAACAGGATGATAGCGCTTATCGCTTTCGATACGCCGAGAAAACTGGCGCAAAAACCAAACACTTAACAACAGGCCGAGCAATGCAAATACTGTCGATAGCGCTTCAGCATATCCACCCAATATGGGGCTTAAAACATACTTACCAAGTATAGCGCCGAGAAAAAAGCCCAATAGAGGCATCATATACACGACAAATGAACCGCGAATTAATGCTACCGAACTAAGCTGGATCTCCACGGTATCACCGACCCCAACAGACAGCGGATCAATAACCTGAATACGGTTACGACGTGCGCCTAAGACCTTAACCAAAACCGCCGAGCCACAGCCATTACGTAAACGGCAGCCACCACATTGGGTTTGCCGCGCCTTTTCAACCCAAGCAACACCCTTAGCCGTCTCGACAACAATCGCTTGCTCTTCCATTATCGCTGCAGCCCGCTGTCATCATGTTGACTCATTTGAGTTTGAATAACGGCATCGCCAATATGTTTAACAGTGATGGGTGGCACCTCGCCGATGACAGTAATTTGATAATCATCAATCACTCGCCCATAAGCACTTAAGGCACCCGCACGTGATGCACCAATTAATGCTTTATCCTTAAACGGTTCGATATAAATCGACACTGAGGCCAGCCCATCAGTAACCATCAAATACGCTACGGATTTCTTGTCACCCAGGGAAATTTTATCCTGACTATGTGTACGCAAAAAACCAAAGGGTGAACCAGAAACACTCCAGAACACTTCATTGTTGTCATTAGCAACAGGGTTGCTAATGACAACCGCGCCACTCGCCACAGAAAGGTCTTGCCCGTATAACACAGCCTCCAATACTGCTTCTGTCGGCTCACGCATTAACTCAATATCAGAAAACATAATATGCTCAACAACATCGCCCTTTTCATTCAATAATTGAGAGCGCGTTAAAAATCCTGTTTCAACATCCACCCAAAGGCGATAACTATATCTATTTTTGTCCAGCGGCGAAATAATAATAATTTGACTTTTATACCCTGCAACACGATCTATCTCTGCAAGCTCAAACGTATAATTTTCAAGTAGGCGATCAAGGTTTGCATTAATACGAACTGCCAAAGGAATATCACGCCCACCTTGATCAATTAATAATGGTGGCCCAAGGTTCATCAAAAACACATTGCCATTTTGGTCACGTATCAATTCCTGAACTTCACCACTCAGGCTGACGATACGCTCACGTGAGCCTTGATCACCAGCGACATGAATAATTTCCATCAGTGACGTTTCACCGTCACGGTTGTAGACAAAGCGACCTTTGTAGCTCAACTCAGTGGAGGCGATCGACATACGCTCAAACCATGACTTAATCTCGTCCGAAGAACTCGCATGCACTGATTGAAATAGTAAACCACCAATAAGCAGCGTGAAGAGACTTATTGAGCGCGCGAACTTGCTCGTCATCACGTTAACCGGGGATAGTCTGCGACAAAACAAGGGAGTTAACGCCCACCCTGAAATTCAACCGAGCGCACATAGGGCAACAGCCCATCATGCATAGGATAGCTGCGTGATCGAACAGCGTGGTTGGCTAAATAAGCAGATAACTCCGATTCACTCATCGATACCGTTGCAACAACTGATACATCAGCAGTCTCTAACCGACCGTCAAAGGGAATAACCGATGAAGTGTCTGACTGAGCCAATGTCGGCATATCAGTCGTAGTTTGCTCAATTTGAGTAACGGTAACCACTGCCACGACTAACGCAGCAGCAGCAACCAAACCATACGCTGGTTGAAAACCAAACCATGGCTTCCTCTCAGTCTCTGACTTAATTTTAATATTATGAGCCGGCTCCTGCGCAATCGCATTGCAAACACGGTCAAATAAACCAGGAGCAATTTCATCCGGCAAATTCTTTTTTAAGGTATCACGGACAAGATGATAGCGTTGCCACGTACTCCTAACATTTGCATTATCAATTAGCTCGTCAGTGAGTCGACTATGGTGGCTTGCATCAAGCTCGCCATCGATCATCGCCGACAAGCATTCATCTATCTCTTTGTTCATCATCTAAATCACTAGTTCCTTAACAATCCATCAAGTCGTTCATTAATCGACTCGCGTGCCCTAAATATACGCGACCGTACTGTCCCAATAGGACATTCCATCACTTCAGCAATCTCTTCATAAGTCAGACCCTCCAACTCACGCAAAGTTACAGCAACACGCAAATCTTCTGGTAAATCTTCAATCGCCGAAAAAACAGCTGTTTCAACTTCATCGCGTTGAAGCAAACGCTCCGGTGTCGCGATATCACTCAACTCTGGACTTGATGCCAATCCGCCAAGCACATCATCATCAATATCTACCATTCTTGGCTTACGCCCCTGCGATACTAAGTGATTTTTCGCAGTATTGATCGCAATGCGATACAACCAAGTATAAAACTCACTATCGCCACGGAAATTTGGCAAGGCACGATACGCCTTAATAAACGATTCCTGTGCTATGTCATACACCTCTGACTGATCGCGGATATAGCCTGAAATAAGTTTGAGCAACCGATGCTGATACTTCAACACTAGCGCATCAAAAGCTCTCTTATCCCCCTGCTTTACCCTCTCGACTAACTCTTTATCAACCATTCATACCCTATAGGGCTGCCCCCTTCACCGCTCTTACGTCGGTTCATTTCCCTAGACAGTGTAGGTGAATAAGAGTTCATCAGTCATCCTAGATTCTATAACAATCAAATCCCACATATCATCCCTAATAAACTGCTACAACGTAAGGGAATGCTGACTACATTCATTAAGTCAGAAGCAGATGAATCGTAACTTAGTTTTGGCAACAAAATAGTAAAAACTCAAATCGAACACAATAGCCACAATACACGCAACCTATTATATAGTGTGCGCAAATCAAACAAATAGACACATTTGTCCATGAAACCCTATCAATATGATGCCGTCGTCCTTGGCGCAGGTGCCGCTGGCCTTACTCTTGCGCTAAGACTGCCCAAACACATACGCGTGGCAGTTCTTGCCAAAGCGTCACTCACCGAAAGCGCCACACTTTACGCACAGGGGGGTATATCAGTAGTCCTTGACAAAAATGACTCTGTCACCGCCCATATTGATGACACATTGTCAGCCGGCGCCGGTCTTTGCGACGAAACGACCGTACGCTATGTCATTGAGAATGCAAAACGCAGCATCGAGTGGCTAATCAATAACGGGGTTGCCTTTACCCGTAATAACGATAAAAAAAACGAATATCACTTAACCAAAGAAGGTGGCCATAGCCATCGACGCATTATTCATTCTGCTGATGCAACCGGCCATGCTGTCGAAACAACGCTAGCGGACCAAGCACGTAACGCCGCTAATATTGATATTTTCGATGAGCATATTGCTATCGATCTCATTAAAAAAAATAACCGCTGTGTTGGCGCTTATGTCTTAAATAAAAGCAGTCGTCAGATTGATGTATTCAGCGCTAAAGCAACGATATTAGCAACAGGAGGAGCAGGTAAAGTCTATCTATACACGAGTAATCCCGACGTCTCCACCGGTGATGGTATTGCCATGGCATGGCGCGTAGGGTGTCGAATCGGCAATATGGAATTTATTCAATTTCATCCTACTTGCCTTTACCATCCGGACGCTAAATCGTTCTTAATGACCGAAGCGCTGCGCGGCGAAGGCGCAAAATTACGGCTACCGCCCACACCCAAGTCGGGGAATAAAACATCCAACAAAGGCCAAGCCTTTCTACATAAGTTTGATCCGCGCGGAGAATTAGCGCCACGTGACATTGTCGCTCGCGCAATTGACCACGAGATAAAGCGACTAGGCTTGGATTATGTCCATCTCGATATTAGTCACCGCGATGCAGATTTCATTTTTGAACACTTTCCAACCGTTTATGAGCGCTGCAAGGAATTTGGCTTTGACCTCACCAAGCAAGCGATACCCGTTGTACCTGCTGCGCATTACCTCTGTGGCGGCGTCGTAGCCAGTATTGATGGCCAAACTGATTTAGAGGGACTTTACGCTATTGGTGAAACCGCTTGCACCGGCCTTCATGGTGCCAACCGTATGGCCAGCAACTCGCTACTTGAGTGTTTAGTCATGGCAGATGCAGCGGCTGATCATATTACTCAATTTGTCAGCAAAATAAATCACCCGAAAAAAATTGATCCTTGGGATGCCAGCCGTGTCACGCCGTCACTAGAGACCGTAGAAATCAACCATAACTGGGATGAACTACGTCGCGTCATGTCTGACTACGTTGGCATAGTACGAAGCAATAAACGTCTAAAACTTGCACGCAAACGTATCGACAACCTAAAACAAGAAATTCATGATTTCTACGCAAACCATCATATCTCTAATGATCTAATCGAGCTTCGTAATCTCGTTACTGTGGCAGATTTGATTGTTCGCTCAGCCATGATACGCCAGGAAAGTCGTGGTCTGCACTACACACTAGACTATCCAAATAGTAGCGATACAGCAGAAAATACCTATCTTTCTCTAAGCGATGAAGAATATTAGGGAACACTACTGTCCCGTTAACTAAAATTCGTCATACCGGCGCAGGCCGGTATCCAGTAAGCCATTGAAAGACATGGGTTTCGGATCAGCAAAACACCGTCCAGTAGGACAAAACTCTTTTTTGATTTTCATCTCTCCCAAGCTTCTATTTATCCCTCTGTCTTTTATCCGTATGGCTTCTAGCTGAATTCACCGAAAGTTAACGGGACAGCAGTAAGCTGCAATAGTTAAATAAGCCACAATTAGGTTCGCCTATAGGGCTTTACGAGAATATTCTGCACCGTTTTCAAAAATCAGCTTATCGTTGCTTTCAGAGATTCTAAACTCGGTAGATACCGGCCGACCATTAACCGTGATCAGCATCCGCAATACACGGCCTTCCACGGCATAATAGCCGCCCAAATCTCCTTGCTTAGCCTTAACAATTACTTTGCCACCACTCATA
>NVRQ02000085.1 GCA_002400905.2 Gammaproteobacteria bacterium
ACACTCCAAAAATAGTAATAACCGATTGAGTTACCTTGGTCGTCTTTTCCGCTGGTGATTTTTCCGTCTTCTACTGTCCAGGTTTTTACAACTTTACCGCCATCGATATAGGAGACTTTTAAGTCTTCACCTAAAAAATTATCTGCGGTACGGCCTATTTTATTGCGGGCTTCTTCTGTGCAGGCGGAAATCATGAGCGTACTAGCAATTATTATCGTTATATAAATTCGTTTCATCATTAGTCTCTTGCTCCATTCACTATAAATTTAGACTAGTCACACAACAGCGCGTACGGAAATACCTTCGCCACGGCCGATGTAACCCATTTTTTCGGTAGTGGTGGCTTTGACATTCATTTGTGATGGCTCGATATTTAAATCTTTCGCCAATAGTGTTTTCATCTTGGGTCACTACTGTTCCGTTAACTAAAATTAGTCATGCCGGATCAGCACAACGCCGTCCGGTATGACAACATTCTTTTTTAATTTGCATGTCTCCCATGCTTCTGTTTATCCCTCTATCTTGTATCCGCATGGCTGCTAGCTGAATTCACCGAAAGTTAACCGGATAGCCGTGATGTCATGTCCAAAATATTTACATTTAAATCGTTGCATCGCAGGTGAAATCGAGGAGGTATAGTCACTTTTATCGAAAACACACAACGCTAGTACGAAGACAGGATAATCCAGATCAATACCTTCCATGCCATCATCACTACTTTCGTCGACATACACTATATATTGACTCGTACCTTCCATAACAACAACTCAACATATAAAATCACTGCTGTCCCGTTAACTTGAAATATATCGCTGTTCAACGGGCGAAATGCTTAGCGATTAGATTGTTTTGAGGTACTAGGGACATGAAAATCGATAACACCCCTCCGTCATTCCGGCGTAGGCCGGAATCCAGAATGTCGTTGAAACCACTGGCTTCCGGCCTACGCCGGAATGACGGGAAAAAGTTAACGGGACAGCAATGATATAAAATAAGAAATTGTAACCGCCTTTGCGAAGACTCATACCGCAAATGACTAGTTAACGTTGTATAGGCCACACTATAATAAGCTTAATAGACACGCTAAGCTCTCTGGTTAAAATTATGAAACTCTCTCTCATTGCTGCTATGGATAATAACCGGGTGATTGGTGTGAACAATACCTTGCCCTGGCATTTACCCGCCGACCTCAAACACTTTAAATCAGTGACTATGAGCAAGCCAATTTTAATGGGCCGCAAAACCTACGAGTCGATTGGCAAACCATTGCCCGGCCGCGAGAATATTGTGCTGTCTCGCCAAGCGGGTTTTTCGGCAAAAGGGTGTACCGTCGTGCGTTCAGTCGAGGCGGCTTTGGCTTACGCCGATAATGAATTGGGTGCAGAGGAGCTTATGGTTATCGGTGGCTCGCAGCTCTATGGCGCAATGCTATGTATGGCGGACCGGCTTTATCTCACTCAAGTCGACACCTCAGTAGAGGGTGACGCCTATTTCCCTGAGATTAATCGCTCCGAGTGGACAGAAACCGACTGGCAAGAAAATGCTGCCGATGAAAAAAACCCGTTTAACTATACTTTTGTAACGCTGGATCGCATTGCAGCCAATTAGCTCACATTACAATTAACGACTACTTTTCTTTCGTGGTATCGGCTATCTCCACCTGCTCGTTTGTTGGTTCAGGTTTAGCGTAGTCACTGGGTGCTTGCGACTCAGGCGGTTGCATTTCGTCTTTCAGTGCGCCCTCGGAAGGCAACTTAGGCGCGCGGCTGAAACCATTAAGTTGGAAAACATCTGTTTTATCATTGGATAGCTTTTGGGCGCCCGTCGCAAGATGCTCATAAATATCGCGATAATTTTGGGTCATGGTGTTAAATAGCTCACCAGTCTTGTTGAAATGCTGACCAACTTCATCGCGATATTGATTCATATCCGTTTTTAATTGGCCCACTTCCTTCTCTAATTCCAGCGATTTATTATCGTGCTTACCACGCCAACGGCCAGCAATACCTCCCACAGTGAGACCTACAATAAACAAAATACCAGCAATGATGATAGTGGTTCCCATAAATCCCTCGGTGCTAATGATAAATCGATGCTCTCATGGAGGGTATTTTGGCACATAAGATGCCTAAATTGCAGGAGATTTGTCTGCCAGGTTCAATGCTAGATTCAACCGCAGTTGAGTTGTACAGATAGGCGCCGTTAACCTAAACAAGTGTTAATATCAGCAAAATACAGGGAGTCAGTCATGCATCATACGGGGTTGGAAGTCTATGCCAATGCCAGCGCCTTGTGCGAGGCAGCAGCAAATCGTCTAATGGATCTCGCTGAACAGGCCATTATAGATCAAGGCGAATTTCATATTGCCTTAGCGGGTGGTAGTACACCACGTATGCTCTACTCCTTATTAGCCTTATCGCCTTATAAGGAATGCATTGATTGGCAACATATCCACGTCTATTTTGGTGACGAACGCTGCGTCGCACCAGACCATAATGACAGCAACTTTAAAATGGCAAACGATACGCTGCTCTCGCATATCTCTATTCCCGAGGCTAATATTCATCGCATTCCCGCCGAGCTGGATGATCATGACGAAGCGGCGCAACAATATGCCGAAATACTAACCCATAATATTCCCTGTATTTATGGGCTTCCGATGTTTGATTTAATCTTACTCGGTATTGGTCCTGATGGTCATATTGCCTCCTTATTTCCGGGTACACCGGCATTAGACGAAAGCAACCGTCTAGCGACTGCTGTCTATGTCGAAAAATTCGACCGCTGGCGTATTAGCCTAACGTATCCGGTAATTAATAACGCCAATCACATCATTATATTTGCAAGTGGCGAAGGTAAAGCCGATGTTTTGCAATCCGTACTGGGCGACAGCCCAAGTGGCGGGAACTCAGTGCTGTTGCCAGTGCAACAAATCCAGCCGCGTGCCGACATGACTTGGTTTATTGACGCTGACGCCGCCAAATACATTAGGAAAACAGCCTAATAATGCACATAATTGCTGGCGACATTGGTGGAACTAAAACCTTACTCAGTCTTTTCGACGCCACCCATAGTGGTTTTAAAACACTTTATGCCCATCGTTTTGCCAGTGCTGATTACCAAAGTTTTGATGATTTAATTTCAGACTTTATGGACGAAATTGGTACACGTGATATCGACGCCGTATGTCTAGGCATTGCCGGGCCTGTCCACAGCGAAAACGGCCACTCAACCGCACAAGCAACGAATTTGCCCTGGTCACTGGATAGCCAGGCTTTATCAAAAAAAACCGGCGCAACCAAAGTCAGCTTGATCAATGACTTTGCTGCTATGGGTTACGGCGTTACCGCCTTGGCCGATGAAGATCTCATTACGCTGCAACAAGGCGAAGCACGTAGCGATAGCCACTGTATCGTATTAGGTGCGGGCACCGGCTTAGGTGTCGCGCAGTTAGTGTCAATCGACAACCAGTATCATGTTATTCCATCAGAAGCAGGGCACAGTGATTTTGCGCCGTTCGATGATGATACCGCCGCCTTAAGTCACTATTATATTCGTCATCTTGGCCATTGCTCTATCGAGCACGTTTTATCAGGGCCAGGTATTAGCCATATTTTTCAGTTTGTTTGCGCTGCGGCAAATTGTCAGACATCTCTACCTCACGATTGTGAGGCGGCAATGATTGCCACATCAACCGATACCGATGCTGCTGCAAATAAAACCATGCGAATCTTTGCCTCAATTTACGGATCTGTTGCGGGCAATTTAGCATTAACCAACCTTGCCTACGGGGGTATTTATTTAACAGGCGGTGTTGCCGCTAAGAATAGTAAGCTGTTGCAAACCTCGGCCTTTATCGATGCCTTTCACCATAAAGGAAAAATGTCTCGGTTAATGCCACAGTTCCCTGTGCACATTGTTAGCAATGAGCATTGTGGATTACTTGGAGCAGCAGTTGCTGCAAGTCGCCTCTAACGCCAGGAGCATGAGTATGATCAATAATATTACCGCTGCACTCATCGAGGATGATCGTCGTGACATGAAGCGACGCCATTTAATTTATAATCTTGCTGTTTTAAAAGTCGAGACCGACGAAGAAATCGGACGTCTTGCCGATATTTCAACCGAAGGCTTGATGATAGCAAGTCCGGCTAAACAGCCTTTACACGAACGGATGACTTTAACATTTGCATTACCAGAAAGCTGTCAACGATTTGAAAATGTCGTATTCGAAGCTGAGGCGCGTTGGCATAAAGACGATGCCAACCCAGAATATGAGCTGACAGGATACCAAATTATAGATCCCGGTGCTGACTATAAAATGTTATGCAAACTACTCGTTAGGCAAATTGGTTTTAAAGAATAACTAAACTGCAATTCAGCACCCTACATTTGCCAAGCATTAGCTTGCCAGGCTTTGGTAGATAAGGCCGATCCATTGCTCGGTCTTAATATAACCACTGGCCCAGCTATGCCATCTTTCAGGCAACCCTTCTACTTGAATTTCCTCAAGTGTTAATCCCGCTTCTGTCTTGCTCTTTACATAGTCCGTTGTACTAACCAACATATCATGAAAGCGCTTATAGTCTTCTAGCGTTGCTAAACCCCCATGACCCGGAATAATTTTTACATCTTCAGGCATCCTGTCAATTAAGCTTTTAACATTTCTTGTATAACTGATGACATTACCACCCGAGTCAAGATCCACAAACGGGAAGGCATCCACAAAAAAATGATCGCCTGTATGTATTACATTAGATTTGTTAAAAAACACCACTCCATCGCCATCAGTATGGCCATTAGGAAAATGAATAAAATCAATCGCCTCACCATTCATATGAATCGTCAATGACTCATCAAATGTTATTAACGGCCAAGCATCTTTTGGTTGCGCAGGTGATGTACCAACGCTATTTTCTTGTGGCGCTTGCAAACGCTTACGAACATTCTCATGCGCAATAATTGTCGCATTTTTGCTAAACAAAGCATTACCACCTGAGTGATCGCCATGCCAGTGTGTATTCAATACAAAACGAAGTTGCCCAGCATCGATCTCTTTTAATTCCGCTTTAATCTTATCGTTCATACCAGCGAACTGATCATCAACAAGTAGAATGCCATCTTCTCCTGCTGATACCGCAATATTGCCACCAGCAAACCCACCAACGCCCTCTAACATATACACGTTGCCAGAAACTTTTGTCGTCTTAAGCGTAATGCCATCAAAGCCTTCTGCCAAAATCATCGGGCTAGCAGACAACAACACAAACAGTAATGCGAGGCTTTTTTCCATGACAAAATTTCCTTTTTAGATAGCAGTAAACCGAATGGTATGCTAACAAACTTATGAAACAGTCCTACCCTACTTGTAGTCTAAGGTAAAAATTAAACGTCGAGGTTAGACACCGACAAAGCATGTTGTTGAATAAAGTCCCGACGCGGTTCAACTTGATCACCCATGAGTGTTGTGAAAATCTCATCAGCACTCACCGCATCTTCAATACGGACTTGCAGCATGCACCGTGTGTCAAATGACATGGTCGTTTCCCACAATTGCTCGGGGTTCATTTCACCCAGACCTTTGTAACGTTGAATAGTTAAGCCACGTTTCGCTTCATTGGTTAACCAATCATAAACCTGTTTAAAACTACTTACATTCTGTTTGCGTTCACCACGTTGAACATAGGCACCGTCAGTCAAAAGGCCATCCAAACGTTGACCCAAATCACTAAGGGTTTGATATTCGCGACTTTGGAAAAACTCGCTCGGCAAAACAATTCTACGGGTAACACTGTGCGTCGTAATATCAACCAACACATGCCACGCATCACTCTGTTCGCCACGTGCCCCCGGGGTGCTATCTGGCTCCGAAGTACTACTCGATATTTCAATCTGAAATGCATTAGCGCCATCCGCATTGAGACGAGCGCTAAGATCGTTTATCCAGGGAGCCAGCAAAGTAGGATCACTTAACTGCGCTTCGCTAACCAATGGCATATAAATAATCTGCTCAAGCAAGCAGCTGTCATAACGACGCGCAAGCTTCGCAACCACAGCTTGCGCCGCAACATAGCGAATCGCCAGCTCTTCTAGCGCCTCACTACTGACCGCGGGTGCCGCAGTATTAACAAACAACTTAGCGCCATCAAAAGCGATATGAATCAATCGCTTATTAAGTTCTGCGTCATCTTTAACGTAAGTTTCTTGCTTGCCTTTTTTAAGTTTATACAACGGTGGCTGGGCAATATACAAATAACCGCGCTCAATCAACTCGGGCATTTGTCGGTAAAAGAAGGTCAACAGTAATGTTCGAATATGAGAACCATCGACATCCGCATCGGTCATGATGATAATCCGGTGATAGCGAATTTTGTCTGGTTTGTACTCTTCACGGCCAATACCGCAACCCAAAGCCGTAATGAGCGTACGAATTTCGTCGGACGAAAGCATCTTATCGAAGCGGGCTTTTTCGACATTCAAAATTTTGCCTTTTAACGGCAAAATCGCTTGATTTTTACGGTCGCGACCCTGCTTGGCAGAACCACCAGCGGAATCACCCTCTACGATGTAAAGCTCTGATAATGCTGGATCTTTTTCCTGACAATCCGCTAGCTTACCGGGCAAACCCGCAATATCGAGCACACCCTTACGACGCGTCATCTCGCGTGCTTTGCGAGCCGCTTCGCGTGCTCGTGCGGCATCAACAACCTTATTTGTAATCGCTCTCGCTTCTGTTGGCATCTCCAACAACATGTCATGCAAACCCGTTCCTACAACAGACTCAACAATCCCCTTCACTTCAGAAGAAACTAACTTGTCTTTCGTTTGCGATGAGAATTTGGGATCTGGCACCTTGACAGAGAGCACGGCCGTTAAACCTTCGCGTGCATCGTCACCGGTGGTATTGACCTTTTCTTTCTTCGCAATACCTTCTTTTTCAATATACTGATTCAAGGTGCGTGTTAGCGCACCACGAAAGCCCGCCAGGTGAGTGCCACCATCTCGCTGAGGAATATTGTTGGTAAAGCAAAAAATATTTTCTTGATACGAGTCATTCCATTGCATGGCGACTTCTACCGTCGTGCCATCTTTCTCAATCTTAAAGTAAAGCACTTGCTTATGTAACGGCGTTTTTTTTGAGTTCAAATGTTCAACAAAGGCGCGAATTCCACCTTCATATTTAAATAGCTCATGCTTTCCGCTGCGCTTATCACTAAGATGAATACTCACGCCGGGGTTCAAAAAAGACAGTTCTCTCAAGCGTTTAGCGAGGATGTCATAGTGAAATTCGGTATCAGCAAAGATCTCTGGGCTGGGATGAAAACGAATCTCAGTCCCAGTACTGTTTGCATCACCGGCCACTTGCAGTGAGTCAACAGGATCACCAAGATGGTATTCCTGCTTATACATCTTGCCATGGCGAAAAATCGTTAAATTCAGCTTATCAGACAGGGCATTAACAACGGAGATGCCCACACCGTGCAGCCCACCCGACACTTTGTAGGAATTATCGTCGAATTTACCGCCAGCGTGTAGCACAGTCATAATCACTTCTGCAGCGGAACGACCTTCTTCTTCATGTATATCAACGGGGATACCACGACCGTTATCAGAAACCGAGACGGATTTATCGGCATAAATAACCACCTTGATTTCATCACAATGGCCTGCAAGCGCCTCATCAATGGAGTTATCAACAACCTCAAAAACCATATGGTGAAGGCCGGTACCATCATCTGTGTCACCAATGTACATACCAGGACGTTTACGCACAGCATCCAAGCCTTTAAGGACTTTGATCTTGGTTGAATCGTAATCATCAGAGGAGCCGGTTTGATTGTTTTCGTCGTCGTTGCTCATTATGCTTGAGCACCCCCATCAATACGTAAGAAAAGTTCTTTCAGAACCCGGAATTTTACCACGTAAACAAGGGTTTAGCGATAATTTTAATGATCGCACTCCAACAAGGTTAGATTGATGAAATACTAGGATCCCAAGCTAAATACGCCTTGTTTCACGTGAAACACTTTATGTTGCGAAAACGCATTAAGGTCGATGTCGCGGCCATCAATCGCCGTAATAAATACTTGCGCCTTTAATGAACTTAACAAGCTCAGTAAATAACTGCGACGCTCAGCATCCAGCTCAGCGGGTAAGTCATCAACCAACACCAAGCATGTCTTATCGAGCTGTTCTGAAAACAAGGCGGCCTGTGCAAGATACAGTGCTGAAATAATGAGTTTCTGCTGGCCTCGTGATGCACACTCCTGTACCGGCACACCACTGACCTTTATTGCCAAATCTGCGGTATGAGGGCCATCTCGAGTATATCCTAAACGAAGATCACGATTTTGATTGACGAGCAAATGATCTGATAACGCGATGTCTGACGGCCAACCACGCTTGTATTCTATCGATAGATCAGGTAAATCGACCAAAGACCTAAGCATAGGTAAGAAATGAGCGATTAACGCAGCAATATAGTCGCTTCTCCAAGCATCTATTTCTACCGCCATTCGCTCAAGCTCATGATTCCAACTGCTGACTGTATCAATACGCTCATGACGCAATAAAGCATTACGTTGACCTAGGGCTCGACAATAAGCTCGCCATGCATCAAGAAAAGGTGGTTTCACGTGAAACACTCCCCAATCAATGAATTTTCGTCGTTGTTTTGGGCCGTCAGTAAAGAGCTTATGACTGTCTGTGCTCACCAGAGTAAGCGGTAGTAACGTAGCAAGATCAGAAGAGCGTTTAATTATCTCCTCACCATCCATCAATTTTAATTCTCGCGCTTCGTAGCGCGCTTTCAGCTTATGAACACCATGATCATGTTCAATCTCACCATTAACGGAGAATGCCTTTTCGCTAAAGTGTGCTAAACGCGATAAACGATTGGTTCGAAAAGACTTGGCACGGGCAAGTAAATAGATAGCTTCAAGCAGGCTCGTCTTACCACTGCCGTTCTGCCCACAAATAAGGTTACATTGTGGGCTCAGCTCAAGATCAACATTAATGAGGTTTCTAAGCTGTACGGCTCGCAGTCTGCGCAGATACATTGAATAATTGGCTATGGCGGGTGCATAGCCAAAACGCTAGATGCGCATAGGCATAACGACATAGCGCGATGACTCGTTAGCTACGCCGTGCAACAAACAACTGCTGCTGGGGTCAGTGAAAATCATCTGTACCTGCTGTTCACTCATTGCACCTAACGCATCTTGAACGTAAGCAGCGTTAAAACCAATTTCAAACTCATCACCCGTATAGTCCACTTCGACTTCTTCTTCAGCGTGTTCTTGCTCAGGATTACGTGCATGAATAACAATACTGCCTGGTTTGACTTGTACCGAAATACTGCGGAATTTTTCATTAGTTAAAATTGACGCGCGTACCAATGCTTGCTTTAAAGCATCACGATCAGCGATAAGAATCTTATCACCATTTTTTGGTACAACATGTTCATAATCAGGAAAGCGACCATCAATAAGTTTAGAAGTGAAACTCAACCCGTCAGTGGTAAAACGAATATGGTTAATACCTAACTCTACTTTGACATCCTCATCCAGGTTATCCAGCAAGCGTTGCAATTCGTTAACGCCCTTACGTGGCACGATAACTTGTGTTTTTTCAGCCCAGCCGATATTAACCGCTGCTTCTGCCATCGCTAAACGATGACCGTCGGTAGCAACCGTACGCAGCTGATCACTACCCATTTCAAACAGCATACCGTTGAGGTAATAACGCACATCTTGCTGCGCCATAGCAAACGCAGTTTGATCCATTAAACGTTTTAGCTCTCCCTGCTTTAAAGTAAAACTACGGGCGTCTTCCATCTCACCAATATCAGGGAAATCATCAGCAGGCAGAGTGGTCAACACAAAACGACTGCGACCCGAGCGCACAGTCGCTTTTTCATTTTCAGTTTGTATGTTGACCTCGGCTCCATCAGCAAGACTGCGACAAATATCAAAGAGCTTACGAGCAGGGAGAGTGATTCGGCCAGACGATTTACTATCAACGCCGAGCTGCGTAATGATTTCCACCTCTAGATCAGTTGCAGTAAACGTTAAAACGCCATGATCAACTTCAACCAACACATTAGCTAATATAGGCAAGGTTTGACGTCGTTCAACGACCCCATTGATAAGCTGAAGTGGTTTAAGTAGCACGTCTTTATTTAAAGTTATATTCATATACAAAACCTATTATAAACGCTGTAGATAACTTGAAAAATCCTTTTAAAAAATTCACTTTATTTTTAATTATCAATGAGTTATTTTTTTTTAAACCAAAATAAGCCTGTTAGTGACCTGTGGATAACTTGGCCATAAGTGCTGCTTTTTTTATTCCCTTCGACTTAGGCACAACTTATCCACATCATGTTTGTAGGGTTCTCAACAGGTTTGTATAATCTTCATTGATCACATTGTCCTCAGCCCTCAATGCTTTAATCTTACGGCAAGCGTGCAACACAGTGGTATGGTCACGACCACCAAATGCATCACCAATTTCAGGCAAGCTATGGTTCGTCATGTCCTTTGATAATGCCATAGCCAATTGCCGTGGTCGCGCTACCGAACGTGAGCGGCGTTTTGACAACAAGTCAGCCATGCGAATTTTATAGTATTCCGCGACCGTTTTTTGAATGTTATCAATGGTTACCAAACGATCCTGTAGCGCCAGTAAATCACGTAAGGCGTCTTTAGCGAACTCTAGCGTAATTGGATGCCCAGTAAAACGCGAATTGGCTACAACCCGTCGTAAAGCGCCTTCCATTTCACGAATATTCGATTGAAAGCGCTTGGCAATTAAAAAAGCGACATCATTAGGAATTTCAATGTCTATTTGTGCCGCTTTACTCATTAAAATCGCAACACGCGTTTCAAGCTCGGGTGGTTCGACGGCGACGGTTAGCCCCCAACCAAAACGAGACTTGAGACGCTCTTCTAAACCATCAACCTTTTTTGGGTAGCGATCGCAGGTCATAATCACCTGCTGATGCCCTTCGATAAGCGAATTGAAGGTATGAAAGAACTCTTCTTGTGAGCGGTCTTTGTTGGCAAAAAACTGAATGTCATCGATGAGCAGAGCGTCGACGCTACGGTAATAGCGCTTAAATTCATTGATGGTGTTGTGTTGCAGTGCCTTGACCATATCCGCGACAAAACGCTCGGAATGCAAATAGACAATCTTGGCGTTATCCATGCGCTCAAACATCATATTGCCGACGGCATGCATTAAATGGGTTTTACCGAGACCGACACCGCCATATAAAAACAATGGGTTATAAGCGGTTCCAGGGTTTTCGGCCACTTGTATTGAGGCGGCGCGCGCTAATTGGTTTGATTTACCTTCAACGTAATTATCAAAGGTAAAACTAGTTTGCAGGCCACTACGAAAGCCTTTACCGGTTTTGGTTGCTTCGCGATTAAAGAAAGCGCTGCTCGCGTTAATATTGGCGTTGGCGTTAATGGGCGCTGGTGTAGGTGCTGATAGAGGTGAAGAACTCCCCACAGCAACGGTGACACTGATACTGGCGTCGAGCTGTTTAATGATGACTGAAATACGTGAGATAAAAAGTTCGTTGATTTTATCTAAGACAAAATTATTAGGCGCCAGTAAGCGCAAAAGATTGCCGTCTTCAACAGGTTGTAGCGGCCGTATCCAGGTATTGAGGTCTTGCGCAGTCAACTCGCTTTCGAGATGACGCAGACAACGTTGCCAGAGCGAGTCGCTCAAAGCCGAAAGACCTCCCATGTAGCCATTTTTTATGGTATTGATAGTTAAGTGCCTGGAACAGGCAGTGTTAATCGATAAGTCTAACCTTCCTGGCTTGGCTTCGCTAGCGTTTTACTAAGATGTAGCCTTAGCTGGGCAGTAGCGGTTTTGCTTGACAGTAGTGGGGTGCTTTAGTATTGTCATGCGCTTTTCAACGTGCCCTTATGGGTACACCGCCTGATTTTTAGGGATTGCACAATGAAGCAAACATTTCAACCAAGTACTCTTAAGCGTAAACGCAGGCATGGTTTTCGTTCTCGCATGAGCACTCCTGCTGGCCGAATGGTCATTAAACGCCGTCGTGCCAAAGGCCGTGTCAGTCTCAGCGCCTAATTCTGCGCCATCGGACTCGTCCGTCTCAGTCTCAAATCGGACATCTTTTCAATTTAGTCGCTGTTACAGGCTCGTCCACAAAAACGATTTTCAACGCGTATTTGATCAGCCGGTGCGGGCCGGGTGTCGCTATTTAACGATGCTAGCCCGGCCTAACGAATTGGGTCATGCGCGTATGGGCGTAATAATAGGCAAGCGCTCAGCTAAACTTGCTGTACAACGTAATTGGTTCAAGCGCACCGTTCGAGACGCGTTTCGTCTACGCCGCGAGTCTTTATCCAATTGGGATTATTTGATCATTGCTAAGCCAGGCATTGCTAAGCAAGAGCGTGAGCAAGTAAGACAATGGCTTGATCAAAGCTGGCAAAGATTACAACGACAAGGAGCCCTAAGGGTACAAGGCGCGCAAAACTCATGAAAATACTCTTACTGTTTTTAGTGCGTGGCTACCGCTATTTATTGAGCCCTTTACTGCCGGCCACTTGTCGTTTTTATCCAAGTTGTTCTTGTTACTGTGAAGAAGCTGTGCGCGAGCACGGCGCACTGCGGGGTGGCTGGCTTAGTCTACGTCGATTAAGTCGTTGTCACCCTTGGCACGAAGGTGGTGTTGATTTAGTGCCGCCTAGCCAAAATGCCGTTTGCAACCACCACCACAAACCCTTATAAGGCTGTCATGGAAACTCGTCGGATATTATTGTTTTTTGCGCTCGCTGCTGTCGTCGTCCTATTATACGAAGCATGGCAGACTGACTATGGTTCACAGCCTGTTGTGGCAAGCTCACCTTCTGCACAGATTACCGATGGCCAATTTGTAGCGCCACAAGTTAGCGCTGATGTACCCAACAGCCCAGCGAACTACGTGCAGCCTTTAGGCGACACGGCGGTGACCGACTCGGCAACGAACGCAGCGCCAATTCAGGCCTTGGTGGATGCTGGCAACATTCATGTTGTGACCGACAAGTTTGATATTGATATTGCCTTGGCTGGTGGCGATATTCGCCGTGCTAATTTACGTGCCTATCCAGTGAGCATTGTTGAGCTAGATAATCCTTTTCCATTAATGTCGACAGACCCAAGCAATCTATTTATTGCGCAAAGTGGTTTATTGTCAAAATCAAAAGCGCCTGATCATCACGCTATTTATTCCGCCGAGGCTAGCGCATACACCATGGCGGAGGGTAGTGAATCATTGCAAGTGGTTTTATATTGGCAAAGTGATGACGGCATAGAAGTCGAAAAAACATTTACCTTCACTCGTGGTAGCCATTTAATTGATGTCGAGCACCGAATCATTAACAACAGCAGTGCAGAGTGGAGTGGCCGCGTTTATCGCCAGTTCCAACGCACAGAGCCCGATGATGCCGGTGGCTTTAGATTGATTTACACCTATACCGGCGGTGTACTTTCGAACGAAGAAGAAAAATACGAAAAAATTGAATTCAGCGATATGCGTGACAAAGATGTCAAACTAGATAGCGCTAACGGCTGGGCAGCGATGATCCAGCATTATTTTTTAGCCGCTTGGGTGCCTGATAAAGAACAAAGTAATCACTACTTTAGTAAAGCGCTGGATGATGGTCGTTATACCTTAGGCTTGATAGCGCCAACCGTTAGTGTTGCAGCCGGCGCACAAGCCATCATGGCTGATAAGTTATACATTGGCCCTAAAGAGCAACACGTTCTAGAAGAAATTGCTCCGGGTTTAGAGCTTACCGTTGATTACGGAATTTTCGATCTATTCTCGCGCCCCTTGTTTTGGTTATTAGAAAAAATTCACAGCCTGGTTGGTAACTGGGGCTGGACCATAATCATCATCACCATCATCATTAAAGGCGTATTCTTTCCGTTATCTGCTGCGAGTTACCGTTCCATGGCAAATATGCGCAAGTTACAACCACGCATAGAAACCATTAGAGAGCGTGCCGGTAACGACAAACAAAAGATGAGCAAAGACATGATGGCGCTCTACAAAACCGAGAAGATTAATCCGCTCGGTGGCTGTTTACCCATGTTGATCCAGATCCCGATCTTTATCTCGCTCTATTGGGTGCTCATTGAAAGTGTTGAACTACGTCAAGCACCCTTTATTTTGTGGATTTCAGACTTGGCTATTAAAGACCCCTACTACGTACTACCCGTGCTAATGGGTATTACCATGTGGTTTCAGCAACGTCTTAACCCAAAACCACCAGATCCTATGCAGGCAAAAATTCTTGGTGCCTTACCTTATGTGTTTACCCTGTTCTTTGCCTTCTTCCCATCAGGATTAGTACTTTACTGGGTATCCAACAGCTTCTTGTCGATTGCGCAGCAATGGCATATCACGCGTAAGGTTGAGCGAGCGGGATAATTTCCAAACTAGATGCGGCCGATGCTATGGATAATGGTCTTTACTGATTAGTCGCATTGTTGATTTTCTTTTGGGCTTCGCATCCGTATGTGCTTCCAAGCTCGCAAGACTTTTGGTAGTACTGGAAAGCTTTATTGGTATCCTTAGTAAGGCCTCGTCCGTTTTCGTATGAATAAGCTAAAAAATAGCAGCCTGACTTATCTTGACCATCACACGCTTTTTGAAAATAGATCACAGCCTGAGTCAAATTTTGTTGGGGATTGTCTGGGTCATGATACATATTGCCTGCGGAAAAGCAGCTATTAACATGACCTAAATCACAGGCTTTTTTATAGAAAGTAACTGCTTTAGAAGTGTTTCTTGAAACACTCGCCGTTCCGTACTCGTAAGCGTAGGCAACACCAGCACAAGTCTCTGCGTTTTTAGATTCACAACTTTTATTTAAAAACTCTTCTCCAAGTTTGACGTTATGCTCAATACCGTCGCCCTTAAAGTATGCCCAACCGAGAGACTGGCATGTGTTGTCATTTCCGTCATTGCAACTTTTATCCAAGAAATTTCGCCCAGTAGTAGTGTTTTGCGTAACTCCACTCCCTTTCAAATATGCCCAACCTAGCGATATACAACCGTCCTCGAGTTTATTATCACAGGCTTTTTTATATAAATTGGCTGCTTCAACAAAGTTTTTCTCAACACCTTTACCTTCAGAGTAAAACTTACCTAATTTAAAACAACCCTCTTGGCTATTCAGCCCACAAGCTATTTTGAGCATATTTGCCGCATCACTATGGCTAGGTCTTTTATTTGTATCAATAGGAGATTGATATAATTTGCTAAATTCTATGCAGCTTTCAACTATATCTCCCCTGCAGGCGGTTTCGTATAGGGTTAAAGCTCTTGGAACGTCTTTTCTAACGCCCTTGTTTCCAAGAATACCTCCGGTTAGGTAAAATTTTGCTAAATTGAAACAGCCTTTGGAATTTCCCTCGTCACAGGTTTTTGTGCTTTGCGTAAAGGATTTTGAGTCTGTAGTACTTTTTTCACGTGAGGCAATGGTGTCACATGCTTCTTGATACCCACTGTCACAAGCAGCATTAATGAGCTGCTGTGATTTATCTATATCTTTAGCCCGTCGATTTTTGCCACCAAACCTGTAGTACTCGCTAAGGTTGTAACAGCTTTCGGCAATTCCACCGTTACAAGCTTTTTCAAATAACTCAATTCCCTGTGAAACATTATAATCACCTTTAATTCCCCAACCGCTGTTGTAATGAACCTTAGCGAGATTCAGACAGCTTTGCATATCGCCGTTATCACACGCTACTTGATTAATTTCTATCGACTCATTCTGTGTTTCTTGGGCAGCCTGAGCGTTAGTCTGGTCTTTTCTATATGTTTCTACGACTGAACAAGTGTCCTTTTTTGCGAGATCACAGCCTTTTTGAAAAAAGAGCATGGCTTTCTCTCTATCTTGTTTAAGTTGATCGTTACTCGGGTTTGGTTCGGCAAAATAGTAGATGTCCCCAAGGGAACTACAGCTATGGCTGTCCCCATAATCACAAGCTTTTTCAAAAAAAATCGCGGTGTTACGGGCATCTTTCTCACGCTTATAGTTAACCGCTAAAGTTTTACAGCTACGAATAACCCCTTTGTCGCAAGCTTCTCCAAAAATTGCGTTATATTTGGAGCGATATAATTCAGCCTTATCTGTATCTTCCGCAACGGTATTGCCTGATTGGTAGGCGTTAACCAATATGTAGCAACTTTTTCCACCCCCATTCTCGCAGGCCTTTTCATAGTAAATTATTACCTTAGCTGCGTCTTTCTCTACCCCTTTACCCAACCCATACGCTTCTGCAGCTTTGGTACAACTTTCTGCGATACCGTTCTCGCATTTTTTCTCGATAAAAGGAAGAGCCTTAGCGTAATAATGATTAGCGATATTGATATCTTTGGGTAAATCATTGCCGCGATGGTAAGCAGAGGCTATTTTTGTGCAGGATTTAATATTACCTTCGCTACAGTCACTGTCCAAATCAATAACTGTTTGTGCCTTGGAGATTTGGCTACAAGCACCTTCATAGCCTGCATCACATGATTTTTTGTAATAGCTTATCGCCAAAGCGATATCGTGTTTTACTCCGCGGCCTAATTTATAGTTATAGGCCATACGATCGCACGCCTTCCCAAGGTTCTTATCGCAGGCTTTTTCATAGTAGGTGGCAGCCTTAGCAAGGTCTTCAGTGATATCACCAGCTCCGCGCGAAAAAAGCCGGGCAATACTATTGCAGCTTTCAGCTATTCCGCCGCTGCAAGCTTTATCGTGAAAATTTATTGCTTTATTAGGATCATAATTTTCTCCAAACCACTCGTAATGCTTGCCAGACAATGCACATGCTTTTATGTAACCTCCATCGCATGATTTTCCATAATAAACTAGGGCTTTAGATTGCATCTCTTTTTTTGGATGGCGACGCTTATAATATGTGCTTCCTAATTGAACGCAGTCTTTGTAATTATTTTCTTCGCAAGATTTCCCCCAGGAAATTAAAACTTCAACTTCTTTGAGGTTAGGACAAGAGTCGTTGACATCTAAATCGCAAGCTTTTTTATATAGAGAGTGGGCCTTATTAAAATCTTCTGTTAGTCGAGGTATAGAATAATTGTTGCCTAAATCCTTGCTAGTGAGAGTATTGCCGTACCTATAAGCTGAAGCTACTCTGCTACATGCATCTTTAGCACCTAGGTTGCATGCCTGTTCATAATAGTAGGCAGCTGTTTCCGTTGCATTTTTTTCTACGTCTAGGCCATTTCCGTAGGCTAAAGCGAGATCGATACAGCTTTGCGTAATACTTTTATCGCAGGCATCTTTGTAAATGGTAATAGCTTTTAGGTGGTAAATGTTTACTTTAGCTTGATCAATTACAACACCCTTACCCCAAATATGCGCATCAGCGACATGTTCGCAGCTGATTGCGTCACCAAGGTTACATGCTTGTATTCGGAACTGTACTGATTTAGTAAGGTCTTTCTCTATATCATATCCACTAAAATAGTTATTTGCGATTTTTACGCAGGAAGTTATATCACCTTCATCACAGGAGGCTTTATAAGTTTCGTTGATATTCTCAGATGAATAAGCTGAAAAGGGGGATATTTCTAAAAACATGACGAGGACTAAAAAATATCTATGGAATTTCATTAGCGAGCTTCTTCTTTGTTATTAAATTAATGATCTGCTCGTTAGAACGGTAGTGTTTGACGCTATGATGCCAGATTTATTATTGCAGTAACTAACTGTTACTAGTTAAATATCGGCCGTTTTACGGGAGTCTTTATTTATGGGGAATCTCTAACTATTGATGTAAATAATTTGTAAATGATTATGCCTAAACGTAATAAACTCTTCTGGTTTTGATGCGTTCGCCCTTTCACAATTAAATTCTGTTTCTGACATATATAAAAACCAGGTTTGTTCTTTTTTTGGTTTTTTACCGCGAAAGGTTTTAGCT
>NVRQ02000086.1 GCA_002400905.2 Gammaproteobacteria bacterium
CTTTGCCACAATCAAGCCCACTACTGCCGTGCCGTGCGCCTCTTTGGTCTTTAACCCGCGGTTACCAACAAAATTTAATTCGGTGATGCTGCTGTATCGCAAATCCGGATGACTGGTATCGGCCGATGTGTCGATAACAGCGATCTTGACGTTATTGCCACGTTCGCTAACATCCAGAAAAAATTGATTGATCGGTGATTGATCTATAAATGGTCTGCTCGTCGTCGAATCCGTATGGCTGGTTTTAACCGAAAAACTATTAAAAGACTGAACCCAGCGCACGCGCTCATCTTGTTCCAGCGCTTGAAGCACATCAGCGGACGGCTGCAAAATAGCGAAGCAATGCACATCAAGATTTCTTAACGGCCACTCGGCCAAAATGGAAAGACCATAATCGTTAGCAATGGCTTTCGCCTTGCGTCGTAAGACCGGATCGTCTTGATAAGCAAGTCGTGCCGAATACCCTGGGCCAGATATTCCACGCTTACGACGCTCGCTACGTGGATCGTCGATAACGACCATCATCACATTTTCGGTATTTTCTAAGCCTGCAAAAGATGCCTCTTGAGTGGATGCACAGCCTGCCAAAAACAATAGCCCTATCAATGCGCAGAGTGCTTTACATCTAACGTGAAACGGTAGCATCACTATTTCGACCCTTGCGGTATTTGGACAAATTTAACCCGTTGATCTTTTTCTAGCTGCTTTGCAATCGACTCAAGTTGACTCGGTGTATTCGGTATAGCATCTAACACATTAGCTCCCGGATAGCGTTTCACAAGGGTTAAATCATAGTCTCGCAATAAATCAGTCAGCGCTGCCTCATCTATTGTATCTTGCTGAATGATACGTAAAACGGACTTTGCATAATTAAAAGGAATATCAGATAAGGTCTCAAATTCATTAATAGGCTGCTCTGATTGAGGAAAATAACCAACAGCAATGGCAACAAGCATAACAACAGCAAAAGATAGCCCCCAGGCCCTCCAACGTGACGTGATGGTGCGTGACCCTCCATCCAACTTATCTGCCAATGTCGCAAACTGCGGAACATGCGTTGGCGCTGCCTGCTCCAAGCAGACCGACGATTGGATGCTACGCTCAAACTCAATCATATCTCTAAATTGCGAATCTTCTGCCATGGCCGTTTCTAACTTCTGCGTATCCGCATCGGATAGATGACCATTCAGGTAATCAGCTATTAACTCTTCTAGTAAGTGACTACTATTTGAATGACTCATTACTCAGTCTCCAACTATGTTTCCGTCACTTCTTCAACGAAAGAACGAATCTTTTTACGTGCATGATGCAAACGGGTTTTCACCGTATTAGTCGGACAGTGCACAATTTGTCCAACCTCTTCAGTTGAGTAACCACTAAAATAACTGAGTTCGATAACCAGCCGATGTTTTGCTGACAAAGTATCAATGGCCCGACTGATTAAATCAGTCTGCTCTATTGATCCATCTACCGATATATCACCTGGAATATCAGTGGCGACATCTCTTCCGCCAAACATATCAAATGTTCGCTGACGAACGTTCTGTTTTTTTACCATACGCAAACAAGTACGATATGCGATGGAAAAAACCCAACTAGAAACCTTCGATTGTCCTTTATATTGATGCGCCTTATCCCACACCTTAAGCATCACATCGTTATAAGACTCTTCAATAAGGCTATTGTCATACGTTAAACGTCGTAAAAAACTACCTAACCTTGGCCGATACTGGACATAGAGTGTTTCCATAGCGGTATGATCCCGCCCAGCAGTAATCCGTTCAATCAATGCGCGATCCGCATTATCACGCCGGCTTTCTTCGTCCGAGATCGGCACGATACGCGCTTGTTCAGGTAATGCCATCGATACAGCCTATAGAGAAAACCAAATATTCACGGGCTAAGACCCAAATCCAAATAGCGGATTTCCGATGTGTCCCTGCAATCAATGCAGTCTTAATCCTGTGAATTATTAATATTAATTCAAATAATGACAGCCTTACTGTTAGCACACAAAGGGCTTCTATAGCGGTAGGATGCCACGGCATAACAATCGGTTCATTTTGTGTGAAATAATACTTAGTTAAGACCTGCGATACGCAGTATGGGGATCAATCGACACAACTACTGATCCCAAGTTACGCCAAGTGACCAAAAGAAATCCTTTAGGGCTCCATTCGAACCACAAATATTTATTGGGCTTGGGTTTTAGCGACCTTTTTATCAACCTCGATATTCGATTGAATGCGCGACGAGAGTGAGGACTGTTTGAACGAATAAAATGAGTGAGTTCCGCAGCTCCGCGTATTCAATCGAGTATCGAGGTTGCGCCGGAATGGCGGCTGGTGGAACCGGAGTCGGGTTTTTGGTTTACTTTTGACCCTAAAAGTAACTCGCTCCATAGGGCGAAAGCCTTTATATCATAACAATCAAAACGCGATCAACGCGTCACCACTACCCCTCATATGCCTTCTCAAATTTCCCCCGACTAAACCCGTCCAACCGCTTTTTATCGACCAGAATAATTGGCACCCCTTTACCTTTTAGACGTTTGTAGCCAGTACGCCCCTTGCTGGTATTTTCGATATCATAATCTGTATAAGAAACACCATTGGCTTCAAAATAGGCTTTGGCTTTTTTACAGACACCGCACCAGGTGGCACTGTACATAACGACTTTTTTGCCTGTCGCAGGCTGATCTAATTTGGCTTGTTGGCCAACATCATCATAATCCATAACTTCTGACTTTTGACCCGGCGCAGGTTTATCAGAATAGAAGGCTCGGCCGTCATCGGCTTTCCATTTATACAGCTGAGCACTAGCGACACCTGCGCACAATATCAGTATAAGAGTTGAAGTCGCGATTAAACCACGGCGATTTAACATGTTGCTGCCTCCCCAGGCATGCCATTAGTGATGACATACTGATTAGCGGCGCTGTTATTTTTTGGCTTAGGAGGCGTAACTCACTCTGTGATAAACATCACAGTTTTTCTTGAAAAGATTTGGCCTATTAACCAAGCTTAGCTTGATAGCTCTTTTTGCGGGCCAAGCATAACAGCCATCCACTTCGTATCATCCTGACTTTCTAAGGCAATTTTTACCGTCATAGTTAGCGGTACCGATAACAACATACCGACAGGGCCAAGCACCCAACCCCAAAACACCAACGAAAGAAACACGACCAAGGTGGACAGGCCCAGATGGCGCCCCATAAATCGAGGCTCTACAGCGTTACCCATAACAAGGTTCACAACAACATAACCCACCGCCGCTAAAATTGCGGTTTGACCATCCACTTGAATGAGCGCCAGCAACACTGCCGGTACAGCAGCGATAATAGAACCGATATTAGGCACATAGTTTAAGGCAAAGGCTAATACGCCCCACAACAAAGGATAATCAACGCCGAGTATCGCCAACCATATTGCAATAATAATCCCCGTAACAATACTCACCAATGTCTTGATAATCATATATTGTTTCAGCGTATCGCTAAAACGTGAAAAGTGAGGCAATGAACGATCGGGATCTTCTAGAATTGTTTGCAGTTTTGCGCGAAAACCTGATGCTTCGAATAATATAAAAACAACGGTCAACAAAATTAAAAACAAATTACTTAACACACCACCCAAACTTTTTAAGGTAGTACCAGCAAATTCAAAAACTTTACCTGGATCAAAATACTCAAGTAAGCCCTTACGTGAGATTTCGATACCAAATTTCTGTAACCAATCAAGTACTAAGACAAGCTCATCACGTAAGCGAGATTCGTAAATGGGTAAGTTACTTATAAAATCATCTATTGAGCTGCTAACTAACACACCTAAGCCCACGGCTAAGGCAACGATGACGCCAATAATTAACATGACTGCCACCATGCTCGGTACACGCATACGTTGCAGCCAAAACAAAAAAGGAGTGGAGATGACAGCGATAAAAACGGAAAGCAAGAAAGGCACTAACACGGATTCTGCGGCGCGCATACCGGCAACGACGACAACAAATGCGGCGCCAACCAAAAGAACTTTTAATGGTGTTGATAATTGCGTCATGCTTCCCTCTCCCCGCTTATTTATTTTTATGCGCAGCGCCAGACAACTCTACGTGATGGTATTGTCAGGATAATGGCTGCGTTAGAGAATCATACTGGAAGTTTGCTCAGCAATCGATATAACGCTTATTCCAACAGGCTTGCCAAGCAGCGGCTAATCAAACTGATAAGAAAGACCGAGAGAGAAAACGGGTAGATAACCATCGCCATCAAGTGCATTGCTCAATGAAACATCTTGACCAATACCAGAGGAAAGATCGATGTCTGCATCATCTTGAAAGACAACACCTAAATCGACCAATAAACCAAGGCGCCCGCTCTTAGTGAGCGCATTTCCCCAGCCAATGCCAAGATACGGCGTAGTGCCTTCGACGTCGACAACACTATTGAGGCTGCCTAGCTCGTTACCACTCAGCGCATTGCGAGTCACCAAGCCTGTATAAGGATCAACTTGCTGGCCTTCGTTGGCTTCGTTATGCAAAACACCGCCGCTGAAACGAAAACCACCTTTAAAGGGATGCCAGTCAAGCAGAGCTGACCATGAGTTAAGTCCAAAATCGAGATTGTATGAGGCATTTTGTTGATCAAGTTGCGCAAGGCCAACGTCAAGGGCATTGATACCAAGACGACCATTAATGGTACGGCTAAACGTGGTGGTGAATTCAGCACCAAGACTCGCGGCAGGCGCAGACGCAGCAAAATCAACTGCATGAAGCGATAACGGGGAAAACCCCAACACTAACATGACAAATAGTCGCTGCATTTTCGTGGTGATGTATTTTGTCATGATGCTACCTCTTGCGCCTATTTTAACATATTTAGGCTCTACCACCATATCCTGCGATGAGCCCCCCTTGAAAGAGCAAACACTTACATGATGGCGAGATAATGACGGTTTCGACTCTTTGGCTACAACATGCAAGGTTTATGCAAAAAACACAGGGTCGCAGGTTAAGGCAGAACGGCCCCGAGTGCCCGCCTAACTTTGCAAAAAGAACGTTAAGGACCCAGCCATTAACTTATTTTTTTGCTTTGTTAGTCGAATACTCGAAAACCCTCTACAGACTGTCCAACTGATTAATCCAGGTTGAAGCTAAGCCTCGACTTCATCGCGTTTAGCGCGGCCAGCAAAGTGTTCGATAAGGATCAAAGCAAAATCCATCGCAGTACCGGGGCCACGTAACGCCATGGTTGGCAACGACAGGTCCATCGTTGAGGCCTGCGACGGTCACCTCTACTTCGGCGCGGCGCAGTAGATTTGTCCTAAATTCGACAGGCTCCTAGTGTAGTGTCCTGAACAGAGTAGCGGTTCAGGACACTACTTCAAAGTCTTCGGCTAATGGTACCAGCACCTTCGCCATCTATAGCACCATGACTCACGCAATGCCGCGACTAGTATTCATCCCGACGGAAGAATCGTAAGGGCTGCGGAGAACCAAGCAAACCAGATGGCATAATAAACTCTTCGTAAACATCACGCTTGGCAATGCGTACAGGTTCTGGCTCAGGCTCGACATACTGAGGTAACGGTACTTTTTGCGTTTTAGGTCGCAGCAGCTCAGACACCGGCACTAGCTCAACGCCGAGCTTGGCCAACATGGGTAGGCGACGCTCTAGCACGGCAATAGTCTGGCGATTGGGATGGCCAATGGCAATGGCTTTACCGCGACGTTTAGCAACGTGAATCAGCGCATCAAATTGCCGTTCTATCTTGCGCTCATCGAGATCATTATCGAGAAAAAGATCGCGTGACAAACTGGGAATGCCTCTATCTCGTGCCCGATAAAAGGCAACACTATTCACTGAGGTACGGCTATCGACAAAATAGAGATCCGTTTGACGCTCAATAATTTCCATCAACCAGCGCATACGCTCAGGGTCGGCGGTTAATAAACTGCCCATGTGGTTATTAATCCCGACGGCTTCAGGCAGCGCGGCAACCGCCGATTCAACGACGCGTTTGAACGTATCGTGAGACATTTCGCCGGTCAGGCCACCCGCATCAAGCTGGCCATAACTCACTGACTCCATTGGCAAATGGATCATCACCTCTTTACCTAGACGAGCAGCTAATGCAGCAATACGATGCGTATGCGGTGCGCTAGGCAATACAGAGTTAGTGATTGCACCAGGTAGCGCCAACACGCGCAGATCTTGCTCTAGGCGCAGACCAAGATCATCAATAATGATGGCAATTTGAATTTTCGGAGTACTCTCAGATAACGAGCCAGCTCCAGCACTTGATGAATCTTGCGCCCAAGCCAAAATTGGCAACGACAATAACGCTACAGCCAACCAAAAAGGCAAGCGCCATGCGGGCCGCTCGCCGTTCAGTTGTAACAACCTAGCTGCGTGATTGCAGGATATGCAGTCCCTTAAGCAGATTAAGTGCCTCGAAAAGCTGATAATCATCTTTGACTAGCTGCTCCTTTGGCTTACTGTCATTTTTTTTATCATTATTGTCATTGGCTAAATCTTCGCTCGCTGACTGCGCCTCTTTACTATCGCCATTTGGATTCTCCAAATGGCCTGAGAGGTTTGCTTCTTTAATACGATCAAGCTGCGGTTCAATAGCCGCCACCCTAACATTCTCTAGCGCGATATCTGGCGTAATTCCTTCAGCCTGAATCGATCTACCGGATGGTGTGTAATAACGAGCGGTAGTAATTTTAAGCGCAGCACCGTTATTCATAGGTAAAATAGTTTGTACCGAGCCTTTGCCGAAGGTCTGAGTACCCATGATGATTGCACGCTTGTGATCTTGTAACGCACCCGCGACAATTTCGGCCGCAGACGCCGAACCACCGTTCACCAACACCACCAAGGGACCGCCATTAAGAAGGTCGGTTGGCGTTGCATTAAAGCGTAACTCTGCTTCTTTGCGTCGACCTTCGGTGTAAACAATTAAGCCTTTTTTAATGAACGCATCAGACACTGACACCGCAGCATTTAATACGCCGCCTGGGTTATTACGCATATCCAGCACAAGGCCGTTGAGCTTGGAGCCATTTTCTTTTTTCAGCTTACTAAGCGCTTTAATCAAATCTTCGCCAGTATGCGATTGAAATTGAGTAATACGAACATAGCCAAAACCGGGATCAAGCATGCGGCTCTTAATGCTTTTTACGGTAATCACGGCACGCGTAACAATAATTTCAAGCGGACCTGCATGGTTTTTACGAACAATGGTCAGCCTAAGGTCACTACCCGGCTTGCCGCGCATGATTTTAACCGCGTCATTTAAGGACATGCCTTTAACCGGTGTCTCATCAAGACGAATAATTAAATCGCCCGCTTGCACGCCAGCACGCGCTGCCGGAGTGTCATCAATCGGTGTGACCACTTTGACAAAGCCGTCTTCCATACTCACTTCAATACCAAGACCACCAAACTCGCCCGACGTACCCACACGCAGTTCGGTGAACGCTTCGGTATCGAGATAGGCCGAATGTGGATCAAGTCCAGCTAGCATGCCTTTGACCGCGTCTTCTAACAATTTGGTATCGGATATCTGCTCGACATACTCTTCTTTAATCTTGCCGAACACTTCAGTAAACGCACGCAGCTCTTCGAGAGGTAGCTCAGCAGCCCCTTCTCGCTCAGCGAAAACACCGTTCGCCAACGCCAACGAAACGCCCAAGACGACGCCGGTTGTTAATACGAGCAAATTACGCGCTCTGGAATTCATACCCATTACTCCGTTTTATCCTTCACCTGTTTCAGCACAAGCGTATTTATAAGGCCTCAGCCACACCCATTAGATAGCGGCATCAAAGCAGTTTACCAAAATCAATCTAATACTGCGTGCCTAACGTTGTGCGGCTATCCACTTTAGCGGATTTTGCGGTTTACCTTTGTGGCGCACCTCAAAATACAGCGCGCTTTCACTGCCTCCGCCACTATTACCAACGCTGGCAACGACATCACCCGAACTGACCCAGTCGCCCACCTCTTGATACAAACTCTGATTGCGAGCATACAGTGTCATATAGCCTTCGCCATGATCAACAATAACAAGCAAACCAAAACCACGCAGCCACTCGGCAAAAGCGACACGGCCCGAGGATACCGCTTTCACCCTAGCACCTGTATCGGCAGCGATTTCAACGCCTTGCCATGTTTGCTTGCCAATACCACGGGCACTGCCAAAATGCGTAATCAGCCTGCCATTGACTGGCCACATTA
>NVRQ02000087.1 GCA_002400905.2 Gammaproteobacteria bacterium
CGAACTTGTGCACGTTGTCGTAGAGACGTCGCCCCTCGCGTATTGCCCTGACGATGGAGGCAAAGTTATCGTCCAGTAAAGCCATGTCAGCTGCTTCGCGAGCGACGTCGGCGCCCTTTTTTCCCATAGTGATGTCGATGTCAGCATGTTTTAGTGCTGATGCATCGTTGACGCCATCGCCTGTCATGGCGATATACTTTCCGTGGTCCTGGAGTGCATGCACGATTCTAATTTTTTTACTCAGGGTCGACGCGCGGGTAGACACGTAGGTGCGCGACCTGTGATTGAAAGTTGTTATCAGACATCTGAGCGCAGCGGATTTTCTAGCGCTTTGTCGGCTCCAGTTCTAACTTTAACGAAATGAATTCGTTAAAATCTGTGAGCGATATCATTCCGAGCAGGTGTTGACCTTCGACTACCATGCGGCGAGAGTTAGCGCCGGGTTGAGTCATTTTTGATAGTGCATCGATTGCGCTGCAATCTGGATCAATCGTATTGTCGGTGGAGCATAGGATGGTTAGTTCCGCCACTGTTCGCTGCTGCCACTGTTTGCGTGGCACCTTGTGTACCTCTCGTGTCGTGATACAACCCAGGAGACGAGAGCCATCAACTACCGGGAGCATCTTGAGGTGATGTTTGTAGATATAATTCTCTACTAGTTGTTCGATAGAGAGTGTAGGGCGAACCGTTATGGGCGTCGAGCTCATGAAGTGACGAACTGTCTGGTTTTGCAAGGTGTTCTGAACGACAAGCTGTTTATACGTTGCAATGGCAGCGGTTTTAACAAACACTCCGATGAGCAACCACCACATGCCAGCGATAAATTGACCTTGAATGAAGGCGATAATCCCGAGGGTCATCAGCACCAGTCCAAAGCCTGATCCTATTTGGCTTGAAATGCGTGTTGCTGTAAGCAGGTTTTTTTTGCTCGCCCAGAGCGCCGCCCGAAGCATGCGTCCGCCATCCAATGGAAAGGCCGGTACCAGGTTGAAAATAGCCAGTATCATATTCAGATAGCCAAGGTAGTAGCTCACGCCGACAATAAAGACCGGCCATTCATTTGAAATCGCGATGTCCTGAATACGATAAAAGAAAAATGCCAATAGGAAGCTGGCCAATGGTCCAGCAATAGCAATAAGAAATTCTGCTTTAGGTGTTGTCGGTTCTTTTTCCATCTCGGCGATACCACCGAAAATAAATAAGGTAATACCACGAATGGGTATGCCGAAGTGGCGGGCAACGAGTGAATGGCTAAACTCGTGAAAAACAATGGAGCAGAAAATGCCTGCTGCACCAGTAACACCCATCCACCAATACATTTCATGTGCCAAGCCAGGATACCGCTGTGGAAACAGCTCAGCAGCCAGTGTCCAGGTGATGAGCAGCGCAATAAGAAACCAGCTTATATCGACTTTGACCTCAAAACCAAAAAGCCGAAAAAGCGGATATTGTGTCGAAGTCATATTGCCTCTCCTGTTATGAGGTCGGGGTCATAAGATAATACTGCTTAAAAAATTGCTAATGCTTCTCTACGAAGCATATGAAACATAGCAGGAAATGGCACCATTTCAATGGTGATTTGTTATTTCAGTTAAGCATAGGTTTGATGTCGATTGTGAAAAAAGACCAATGGATATTAACCGATCATGGTTTATGCCAGAGTGAACGATATCAATAATATGATTGCTGCGGTCGAGGCGGAGGTTGTCTCTACGCGCGAACCTATCGGCCGTAGAGAGTTAGGTTGGCGCGTGATAGCGGCTATGCGAAAAGTACCGCGCGAGGAGTTTGTTGCCGAGGAGTTGCCCCCCTTTGCCTTTGATAATCCCTCTTTGACGATGGGCTATAGTAAAACTATTTCCCAGCCATATATTGTTGTGTTAATGACAGACCTGCTGGAGCCTGATGAGGACGATAGGGTGCTAGAAGTTGGTACCGGGTCGGGTTATCAGGTAGCAGTATTGTCGCTACTGGTTGAGAAAGTATATTCGATCAAGATAGTCAAAGAGCTGAGTCAGCAAGTCTGCGCACGATTGAAGAAGTAAAGATACACAAATATTGAGACCTGTATCAGAGATGGTTGCGGAGGCTGGCCTGAGCATGCGCCTTATGATGGAATCATCGTGACTGTGGCGACACTTTATGTCTTGCTACTACTCGTAGACCAACTTAAACCGGGTGGCCGGTTGGTGTTCCTGTCGGGCCACAATACTATCAACAAGAGCTCATGTTGATAGAGAAAGATGAGAGCGGCAAGGTAACAAAAAAGAATGACATTAGGTGTTGTATTCGTTCCGATGGTTAGTAGCTCAAGTGATTAAGTGTGCGCGTTTTTACCAGGCAAGGTACTGTTAAACCAGCGCTATTGTTTCGAAATTAGTTTTTTAGTGTTTGTAATGTTCTGCTCGTGCGACATTACTTTGACTTAAGTCAATGACTGTGTATTGCCGCTGTAGTAAATGTTAGGTGCTTGGCATTAATTGAGGGTTTGGCATGGTTGGCCATACGGCAACGACTTTTTGGGTGGTACTCATCAGCACTCTGTTGGTGGCGGCATTGCTGGGGCTTATGTTCTATTTCGATGCGCAAGCCTACGTCGTTACGCTATTGCAATGGCTGGATGGCAAAGGATTATGGGCATTTGTCATTTTCATGCTGATTAATGCCTTAGTCGTCGTGTTGCTGCTTCCTGGCATTATGATCACTATGGGTGCCGGATTTATGTTTGGTGTTGCAGCGGGGACAGCATGCGTTGTGATTGCTACAACCGTGGGTGCCGCTGTAGCATTTTTTATTGCGCGTTCTTGTTTTAGTGATCGCATTACACACTATTTGGTTAATCATCAAAAATTAAAGCTGCTTAACGACGAATTTGTCGGCGAAGGATGGCGCTTTATTTTGCTTATTCGTATGTTGCCATTTTTCCCATTCAAGTTATCCAATTACTTTTTCGGACTAACTCGGTTTTCTGCCAAGGATTTTCTTATCGGAACATTCTTCGGCATCATTCCTATTACAACATTTAATGTCTATCTTGGCTCGCTGGTGGCAGATATCGCGCAAGTGGGTGTGGGTGATGCCGTTAGGTCGCCATTGGCTTGGGCGGTTTATATTTTTGGTTTTATCATTACGCTGATTGTAGTTATTTACATTTCACGTCATACCAGAAAAGTACTTGATCGCTATGCGAAAGAGCAGGATAAACCAGAATCATTGCCTGAATTGCTATCAGATCAGGGGAAAATTGGTGACAAAACGGGTGACGGGATATGAATATTAGGGCGCCTCACTGGAAATTTCTCATTAGCCGTTTAGCCAGGAAGCATGGTTTTCTTGATCCTATGGTGATACTGGATCAGTTGCAACGCTTTACGCAACCATCAGAGGTGGCGGAGCCGATTGAGTTACTACGCGCGGGCATGCATATGCATGCCCGTGGACTGATTAATAGCAGAGTCATTCAGCATAACCTTGATTGGGTGTGGCCCTACTGGGTGGAACGACAGTTTGATCCACATGATGATTCCTTTATTCCACGTGCGTTCTCAATTACACACATCAATCTAACGCATCGTAACTGGACTGCCGTTGGCCTGCCGGATCAGCCACGCTTACCGATTGTCGATCCGCGTGGCCTGCTCACGCCATTTTTCGATGAGTGGTCTTTAGACGCCTGGATCGCAGTAGATGAAGGTGCAGCATTATTACCTTCGCGAGAACCGCAAGTGCTACAACAGCTGATCACAGAAGGTGGGCTGGCAGTAGTTACTGAAATAAAGGCAGACGGCTGCTCACTCTATAACCGTGCAGAGGTGGAAAAGGACAACGGTATTGCTCAATGTAAAATGACGCTTAGGGGTTTGTCTGAGCATAGTGGCTGGTTAGTTGTTGCCTTACGACCTTACAACCCCGAAGGCATTAGTTTTATTGATACACTTACCTTGTCTGATGATCGTAAGCATTGGTCCGTTAATCAGCGTCATGAAGTCGCATTTAGTGAGCTGATTGAGCGTCACCATATTTCGAATTACCGCCATGGCGATGTGTATAACCACATTAACGACCTGGATGATGAGCTTAAGGGTGAGTGTGATATTGGTATGCTTAGCAGTGCTGCGCTGTTCCGTTTGCAGGCCAATACGCCGCGTGAGGTGGCGATCTCCATGGCATTGGAAGACAAGAAGGTAAAAAGAACGCAGCATGGCAGTCAGTTTGGTGTCGAAAGCTGGAGCACCTGTCTCGATAAGGCGTGTCAGCTGTGTATCCCTGATGCGCACTTTCAGTTTCTCTATGATGCCGCTGTGCGGACACTAATTTTGCACTCTGTCGATGAGGTTTGCGCGGGTCCTTATACCTATAAGCGTTTCTGGTTTCGCGATGCAGCCTATATTATTCATGGTCTGCTTTGCGCAGGCTTTGTTGAGCGTGCCGAACGCGCGCTTGACAGCTTTCCTTCACGCCAGAAAATATCCGGTTACTTTCATTCGCAGGATGGCGAATGGGACTCTAATGGTGAGGCCTTGTGGATATTGCATCGTTTTTGTCAATTGACTGGTCGCAAACCAAAATCAAATTGGTGCAAAGCGATACAGCGTGGCGGTCATTGGATTATAAAAAAATGCCTCAGCGAAGACTTGAAAGCCCCGCACGCGGGCCTGTTGCCCGCTGGTTTTAGTGCTGAGCACCTGGGTCCCAACGATTATTATTACTGGGATGACTTCTGGAGTGTTGCTGGTTTGCGTTCTGCCGCAGTGCTTGTTCGTCAAAATGGTGATCATGTCCTGGCCCAGACCTTCGAGACTAAAGCCACCTCCCTCGCTAGTGCTATTGAGCGAAGCTTGAAGCACGCCAGCCTTAAGCATAGTGACAATGCGATGCCAGCTTCACCCTATCGAAGAATGGATGCGGGTGCTATTGGCTCGTTGGTGGCGGGGTATCCATTACAACAATTTGCCGCAAATGATCCAAGGTTGCTTGATACAGCCGGGTTTCTAATAAAGCATTGCTTTGTCCAGGGTGGTTTTTTTCAAGACATGATTCACTCTGGTGTGAATGCCTATTTAACATTACATATTGCGCAAGTTTTATTGCGTGCTGGCGACGCGCGCTACTTTGACTTGATGACGTCGGTCGCAGAGCTTGCCTCAACGACAGGGCAGTGGCCGGAGGCGGTGCATCCGCGTACTGGTGGCGGTTGTATGGGTGACGGCCAGCATGCCTGGGCGGCCGTCGAGTGGTTACTGATGCTACGAAGTTGTTTTATACGTGAGGAGGGCGATGGCTTGGTTCTTGTGTCGGGTATTCCAAGACAATGGCTTATGGGTGACTATAAATTGTTTTTTGGTGCTACCTTGACTACTTTTGGTAGCGTATCGATTCGAGTTGAGGCGCAGCCCAGCGATGAATATGGCCGCCAGCCAGTAGTGTCCTGGCTGGCCGATTGGCATGAGCAGCAACCGCCTATTGAAATTAATATGCCAGGCTTTAAACGTATTGTAGTGGATGCGAATCAAGACAGTGTCGTGCTGATGCCACGGAATGCATCATGAATATATTAATGATGACCAATACCTACTTACCTCATGTTGGTGGTGTGGCACGTTCGGTCGACGCATTTGTTAGTGAGTACCGTAAACGCGGACATCGAGTCTTAGTGGTAGCGCCAGTGTTTGATAACATGGCGGAGCATGAAGATGATGTGGTGCGCATGCCTGCGATTCAACGCTTTAATGGTAGCGATTTTTCCGTGGTATTACCGGTCTCTGTTATGCTCAGATCGACCCTCCAACGTTTCAAACCCGATATTGTGCATTCGCACCATCCTTTTTTGATTGGGTCTACAGCGCTACGTATTGCTCGTATGTATGAGTTGCCACTGGTTTTTACCAATCACACTATGTATGAGCGTTATACGCATTATGTTCCGGGAGACTCAAAGACGCTTCGACATTTTGTTGTTCAGCTTGCGACCCATTATGCCAATCTGTGTGATCAGGTGTTTGCGCCAAGTGAGAGCATCGCTGAGCTATTGAGACAACGCAAGGTGATGTCGCCGATCGCCGTCGTCCCTACCGGTGTTGATATTAAGCGCTTTAACGAAGGAAGTGGTGACGGTTTTCGTAAAATTATGGGTATCCCGAATGACGCGTTTGTTATCGGTCATTTGGGCAGACTTGCATTAGAAAAGAATCTGGATTTTTTAACTCAGGCAGTGATCAGAGTATTAAAACGCTATCCTCAGGCCTGCTTCTTGTTAGTGGGAAAAGGCGATGCTAAACAACATCTTCTCGCGACATTTGAACATGAGGGACTGAGTGAGCGAGTCTTCACCGCTGGAACTCTTGAGTTTCCTATGTTGGAGAGTGCATACCATGCGATGGATGTGTTTGCATTCAGCTCGCTGAGCGAAACACAGGGAATGGTTTTGGCAGAGGCAATGGCAGCGGGCACACCCGTCGTTGCCCTCGATGCGCCAGGTGTTCGTGAGATAGTGCGTGATGAATACAATGGCCGCTTATTATATGAGGCTGATGTTGAAACGTTCGCTGTGACACTACTAAACTTTTCTGAGTTAGACCATTCGCATCGACAAGCGTATGAACAAGCTGCTCTCAGTAGCGCTGAAATATTCTCAACTAAGCATTCTGCCGACAAGGCGCTTGCTAGTTATGAGAAATTAATAGGGCAGCAATTTGTGCAACGTCATGAAGACTATAGTGCATGGAAACAAGCGCTCGGTTTGATCGAGGGCGAATGGGAACTGCTTAAGAGCTATGCAGAGTCCGCCGCAGGTGCTTTTAACGATACGACAGCGGAAACAAGCGGCAAGTAATGATCTATCGTTTAGAAGTGTTATTGCGACGTACTCGTCAATGGTTCAGTCGCAGCGAATGGATGATTCGTTTGCTGGGTTTGTCGAGATCGATGGGCTCGACGATGCAGGCGGGCCTGGTTATGATACAAATCGATGGCCTCTCGCGTACTCAGTTGCAACGTGCGCTGGATGATGGCCGTATGCCTTTTCTCAAACATTTGCTTGAGCGTGAACATTACCACACACACACGCTCTATTCGGGGCTGCCATCGAGTACGCCTGCAGTGCAGGGTGAGCTATTTTATGGTGTCAAATGTGCCACACCTGCGTTCAGTGTAAAGGATTGTGAGTCGGGCGACATTCTACGTATGTATGAACCTGGCCCGGTAGCAAACCTTGAGCGCTATCTCGAGAGTCAAGGTGAGCCTCTGCTCAAAGACGGCAGCTCCTACTCGAATATCTTTACTGGTGGCGCAGCTGAATCGCATTATTGCGTGGCATCGGCCGGTTGGGGGGAATTGCAGACGGCGCCACGTCCGTTACCCTTTATATTATTGATGTTATTTAATCTTTACGGTATTGCTCGCACCTTGGTGTTATTGCTCGTTGAGATAGTGTTGGCCGGCGTAGATTTTGTCCGCGGTATCATCGGTGGCCGAGACCTGTTGCACGAGTTGAAATTTGTGCCGGCAAGAGTGGCTATCTGTATCTTGTTACGCGAGCTGGTTACGGCCGGAGTCAAGATTGATGTGGCCAGAGGTTTGCCTATTATTCATCTCAATTTTTTGGGTTATGACGAACAGTCTCATCGCCGCGGTCCTACGTCCTTATTTGCTCATTGGAGTCTAAAAGGTATTGACGATGCTATTGCCCGTATTTGGCGGGCAGCCAAGCGCTCGGGTTTTAGAGACTATGCAGTGTGGATATACTCAGACCATGGCCAGGAGGAAACAATTCCTTATCCTCTGCGCAATGGACAAACCATACAACAAGCAGTTGCACAGGCCTTCAGTTTATTGGGAAATCGTGATTCTCAAAATCTTCAAGTCGATCATGAACTGAGTGTTCAAACTCAGCGTAGTAGATTGTTAGGTGGGCGCTGGCTTCAGCGCCTATTGCCTATGCTACGCGAAAAAAGAACGTTCGCTTCCGCCAGCGATGTTGTTGTTACCGCGATGGGGCCAGTCGGCATGATTTATTGTCAGGATGCGATGACGCTTTACCAGCGCCAATGTGTTGCCGAGCAACTGGTTCAGCACGCTGACGTTCCCTTGGTGTTAGCTAGAGAACAAGCAGGAAAACTGCGGGCTTGGTGTAAGGCTGGAGAGTACATGTTGCCTGAAGATAGTGCCAAGGTATTTGGTGATCACCATCCATTTCTTGAAGAACTTGGCACAGATATCGTTCGCTTATGTCAACATCCCAATGCTGGGGAATTAGTCATCATGGGTTGGTGCAATGGTGCTCTTGCGTGTTCTTTCCCGATAGAGAGTGGCGCGCATGCGGGTGCCGGACCTGAGGAGAGCAGGGCGTTTGCATTGCTGCCCGCAGACACGGTATTGCCGCAGTATCAACGCAGCTATCTGCGACCGCTCGATATGCGGCAGGCGGCATTGCACTACCTTCGCCGACAAAAAATAACGCTGTCATCAACACCCTCAAAAAGGCTGCCCCAGGTAACTCAGGCCTTACGCATCATGACCTATAACGTACATAGTTGCGTTGGTATGGATGCTAAGCTTTCCTGTGAACGTATTGCTCGTGTCATCGCACAATATAAGCCTGACGTTGTGGCCTTGCAGGAGATTGATGTCGGTCGACAGCGTACGGACAGCGCTGATCAGGCTGCTCTCATCAGCGATTATTTGCGGATGAAATTCCATTTTCATCCAACCATTCATCTAGAAGACGAACGTTATGGTGATGCGATTCTTACGCATCTGCCGATGCGTCTTATTAAGGCTGATCGCTTACCCGAACCCGTAGGTAAGCCATTGTCTGAAGCGCGTGGCGCTATATGGGTGGCGGTCGATGTTAACGGTACCGAAGTGCAGGTAATCAATACGCATTTTGGTTTATTACCAGGCGAACGTAGTGTTCAGGCGGAAGCATTATTGAGTGGGGACTGGCTGGGGCATCCAAAGTGCCGTAAACCAGTAGTTTTATGTGGCGATTTTAACGCCGGCCCTGGTTCGACAGTGTGCCGTCGCTTAGGTACACGGCTGCGAGATGTTCAGCTTGAGTTAGAGGCGCATCGCCCAAAGAAGACATTTTTTGGACGTTATCCGACATTTCGTATCGATCATATCTTTGCTGATCCTGATGTAAAAATAGTCCATATCGAAGTCCCCAGTACGCAACTGACGCGAGTAGCATCCGATCATTTGCCATTGATTGTTGATGTCCAATTACCGATCAATGATTAGGCGTGAACTTTATCAGGATGTTTGTCACAGCTATTAATTGAGCCAGTTGCGGCTAGCGGCTCCATGTTACTCGTAGCATGTATTCGCCTTTATTATATTGGTAGTCGAGATCGCCTTTATAGGCATTTTCCAGTGCTTCACCGATGCTGCGTGCGAGGTGAAGCTCAGTGAATGTCATATGCACAATTTCATTGTCAGTGTTGCAGCTCATTCGGCGTTTGAGAGGGTGTTGTTTTGCTTCGCGCTGTTCATAGTTATCTATTAGATGCAGGATCTCCTCTTTGTGCTGCACGAGAAATGGACCGCTTAGGGTTAGGAAGGCTGCCGGAGCATGATCGTGAATGCGTTGACAAGCGGGGCACAGGGTTTCATGTGCATCCGCTGGTATTTTTGCCCAGCTCCAGCGACCCTTTTCATAGACAGCACAACATTGCGGGCATGCTGTGGGCTCTTTCAGTTTGAGCTTGGCATGATAGGGATCGTGATCGAACTCCTGGATTAGCCGATCATTTCTGTTTTGTCCCGATTGTGTGGTTGAAGCCGCTTTTTTTGGCATAAATTCCTCGTTATGATTCAAGACAGTTATAGAATATGTTGGTTAACAACGATAAATCGTAAGTAATTAACGATGTATTGGTTTGTTCGCCTTGTCTTATTAAGTTTGTTAAGTGTTAATGGTGTGTAAATACTGATTTCAATGTATTTATCGTGTCACTGGCGGATAAATCAGCATCGTCTCCTAGCGCTGTAGCGCTGACAACGTCTCCAACTGACAATATGCCCGTCAGTTCGCCTTCGTCGGTGACCACGGGTAAACGCCTGATTTTGTTGAACTGCATAATGTCCAGAGCTATGTGGACATCATCACTTGGGTTACAGGTGAAAACTGGATGATCACCAGTTACTTCGCTGGCCGAAATGTCACATAAGGCTTTGTTTTTTAGTGCTGCGGCCATGGCGATATCCCGATCTGTAACGATACTGACGAGTTTGTTCTGTTCGTCGATGACGAGCACAGAACCACAGTCCTCATTCCACATTGTTATCGCGATGTCCTGCAGTGAAGAATTTGGATGACAGGATTTCACATCTTTTATCATTACATCACTTACGTTCATGGTGTTTGCTCCTGTTAACGTTACTAACACCCGAATTATCATGCATATTGATATATGGGGTGTTGACCTACATCAACTGCCAGCAGGAAAATGAGCGATAGTCGGATAGCTTTATGGGGTTATTGCCAGAGTTTCGCTCCAAGTGCTTAAATGACCTCGCGGTAACTAAGCGCTGACGTCTAGGGCGCATGCAGGAGAAAAGTGAAAGTATTGACCGAAGGGGAAAATGAGACTTCAAATTATTGAGTAATGCGCTTAAGAATTTTCTTCTTGTGCGAGCAACGACATGCGTACAAGGTGAGCAAGTGATAGTGCGCGCATTTTCTGCATGACTTTGGCGCGATGAATTTCTATGGTTCGCTGACTAATGCCAAGATCAAAAGCGATCGTTTTATTGTGTTCGCCTAGAACGATTTTTTTCATCACCTCTAACTCTCTAGGTGTTAATTGCTTTATACGGTCGCCAATAAGTTGTTGTTGTTTTAGTTTATGGATATTTGCAGAACTGAGCTTAAGCGCACGATGAATGCAGTCTATGAGTTCTTCATGGTTGAATGGTTTTTCAATAAATTCTAGTGCTCCCTTTTTCATCGCTTGTACAGCTATAGGGATATCTGCATGACCAGTAATGAAGATAATAGGGATAATGATATTCTTTTCGTTCAATATTTCCTGGAGCTGAAGCCCACTCATGTTTGGCATACGCACATCAAGTAATAGGCAACCGCTGCTGCCGGCCACAAAGTTGTCAAGGAAGTTCTGTGCGCTTTGGAATACTTCTGATTCGAGTCCGACAGACTTCATTAGCATGCCAAGTGCATCAAGAACGGCAATGTCATCATCTACGATATATACTTTTTGCTCGCTGGTAGGCATGGTTGAATATTAACTGCCGGGTGAAAGGGGCAGTGTTATGATAAATTCTGAGCCGTTAGTCATCTCTTCGTTAAACGACAACGCTCCCCTATGCGCTTCCATAATAGATCGACTTATCGATAGGCCTATTCCCATACCATCAGCTTTCGTGGTGTAAAACGGCGAGAGCATTTTGTCGCGGTCGTTTTCCGCTATGCCCTTGCCAAAGTCACGAACGGATATTGTGAGAGTGTTGGCGGTTTTCTGTGATATACCAATGACAATTTTTCTTTGAGAGACATCCGTCGCATCCATGGCATCAATAGCGTTATTAATTAAATTAAGTATTACCTGCTGTATACCTATCGAATCACATTCGATAGGTGGTGTTGGTTTTATAGGGTAAAATTCAACATCAATGTTTCGCGAACGCGTTTTCGGACTCGATATATCGATGATTTTACGAACCAGATCATTGATATCGACAGGTTTATGTTGTATCTCGTGCTTGTTTATCAATGAGCGCAAATTATGAATGACTTTTGAGGCGCGTTGCGCTTGCTCATTGATTTTTCCCAGCACTGATTGTATATCTAAAATATCTGGTTGTTCGTTATTTATCATCCGGTTAGCAATTGCTGCGTAAGTGCCTATTGCAGCTAAGGGTTGATTGATTTCATGGGCGACAGTGGCAGCCAGTTCACCTACCGCACTGACTCGTGACAAGCGATCAAAACGTTCCTGGCTGTGACGTTTTTCGTCTTCATGCTGCCTGAGTTCTTGTTCGGCTTGTTTTCGTTCTGATATGTCACGGATAATTCCGGTAAAGCTAGGTTCTTTATCGGTGATGACCTCCCCGATAGAAATCTCAATAGGAAACGTTGATCCGTCTTTACGTAAGCCCAAAACTTCACGACCAATTCCAATGATTTTCTTTTCACCTGTAGAGAGATAGTGACTCAGGTATTCATCGTGCTTTTCTTTCGATGGGGGTGGCATGAGAATGGTTATATTTTTGCCAACGATTTCTTTTTCGCTATAGCCAAAAATCTGTTCGGTGGCAGGGTTTAAAGCTGTTATCAGTCCCTGACTATCAATATTAATAATGCATTCTGCCGCGTTATTTAATATTGCGGCCAAGCGTTGCTCTTTTTCCTGTAGTCGTTGGTAGCTTAGTTTGTGTTCTGTTAGATCAAGAACGACCGCGACAAAGGCTTCTTTTGACTGATATTCGGTGAGTTGGATATGAACCTCGACCGGATAGAGCGATCCATCTTGTCTTCTATAGGTTGTCTCGAATTCTATTTTTTCTTTATTACTATTTTCCAGTGACAAAAGGAGTGACTCGAATTGGGCCTTTTCATACTCGGGTGTTAGATCAATAGGTGTAAGTCGCAGTAATTCATCGAAGGTATAACCAGCATTTTCACAGGCTCTTCTGTTTACGTAGATAAAACGGAGTGTTTTTCTTTCAAAAATATACAGTTCATTGACTAAGTCATCAACTATCTTGTTGAAGACAGATGACTGATCATTGATGTGTAAAGGCTGACTCTGATACTCCATAGCGTTTCGATGGGCTCCGTAAAATCTTACTTAGTTTTATCCAAAACAAGTGAAGTGCTTGAATTTGTTAATGGTATCGCGGAGGAAATCAAATTGATAGCAATCCCCGGCAATTGCTTTGCATCCCGTATTATATCAACTGTATACGAGACGGACTGTCTGGCAGTATCGTTAGAGAGTTGTTCGAGATATTGAGTTCGCTATTGCGCGAAGCAAACCATCATCCGACATCGGTTTTTCTATAACATCTACTGCACCCAAGCGCATGGCATGGGTGGCTGATGCCATATCACCCTGTTTTGTCACAATTATTGTTTTGGGTTCGACATGGTGAGCTAATACTCGTTGATAGAGTTCCAGGCCGTCTACATCGGCAAGCGGTAGTTCTATAATGAGGAAATCCGGTGAATACATGCGGATGGCGATTAGCAACATCGCGCCGCTATCAAACAGGTGAAGACTTATCTCCGCCTCATCAACCAAGAGGGCGGTGATATTCTGATACACCGCTGTGCTTGCTGCGATGACGAATAATGATGGCTTCATGTCTGTTTCATATTGTGTTTTTCTACTGTTAATGACCACCACAGCCCTCTATCGGTCACGGCTTATTGTCGTTCTATTATTGTGTTGAAGTAATCCGGGAAACTACTTAGTTATTGCGTATTGGTGTTATCTACGTAGTTATACTTATGGTGAAAATACGTATATTTATTGTTTAACACCTTGTGTAAAATTTCGCTTAACTTGGTGAGCAGATAATGAGGGGTGTAGCGGTGGAACACCGAAGCAGTTTTCGCGTTAAGACATTACATGGAGTGCATGCAAAAAAGAGAAACGCATTTTTGGGTAGTTTTTATGCAACAGATATTGGTTACGGTGGCGCATTTATTTCGGGGTGTGATACAGGAATTTCGAAGGGTGACATAGTCACTATTGTTGGCCGTGTATCGTGTGAATGCGAAGAAAAGCACTATCAGATGAGTGCGATGGTGGTGCATATCAGAGCGGACGGTATTGGTTTGATGTGGATCGAATCTGATTCTGAAATACAGTCCACTCTCATTGATATTTTGCCGATGGCCGCTTAATGCGCCAGGCGGCATCATCTTGATGGGATCAAACCCTAACAGGAGGTGTGGTCATGTTAGTGAAGAATAATGAATGGTTTAGTCAGCCGAAAAATCATTGCGCTAATTGTCCTAGTGCACGCTATTGTTTGGCTCACGGCTTGAGTGATGGCGAGGTGGCGCAATTTTCGCGCAAGATAAAACATCCTAGGCCACGGCACAAGGGCGAAAAGTTTTTTATGATGGGTGACTCATTTAATTCATTTGCGATGGTGCATTCCGGCTGTGTTAAATCCTATGTCACTTCTCGTGGTGGTGAACATCAAATTATTGGGTTTTATATGCCTGGCGATATATTGGGTCTGGATGGGATAGCTAGTGGAGAACATCGTTATACGGCAGAAGCACTAGAGACGACGAGTATCTGTGAACTGGCGTTTCGTGACTATGAAGATCTTTGCAATTGTGCGCCGAGCTTGCAATGGCGCTTGTTGGATGCCCTCAGTCAGAAAATGGTCGCTGAGCAAAAAATGTTGCTAATGCTAGGTAAGATGACTTCAGAGCAACGCTTGGCCAATTTTTTACTTGATCTGTCTTCTTGTATGGCGGCGCGAGGGATGTCTGCGCAAACTATTAGTCTGCCGATGTCGCGTAGTGATATTGCAAACTATCTTGGTTTGGTTATCGAGACGGTGAGTCGCTTATTTTCACGTTTCCAAGTTGAGGGTGTGCTCACAGTTCAACGTCGGATCATAGGAATTAGTGATCGCACGCGTTTGCAAGCAATTGCTTATAACAACTGTGAAGATTATTGTGAACTGGATCGAGTCGCTTGAGGGCCAATGGCTATATGGTGGCTTTTGAAGTACGCCCTATTAATCTATAAGCTGGGAGGGCGCGCAAGTAGCCCAGGTTTTTCGAATTCTTCTTTGCAGCTTAGACAACGCTTGACGACCGGGTAGACCTCTAGCCGTAAGTAACTGATCTCATCGCCGCAATCAACACAACGTCCGTCGCTCTTATTGACCTAAATCAAGACATTGCATAGTGACTTATATCAAAGTGCTACTGGGACGTGATGTTTTCTATCGGTGGGTGGCGCTATGGTTTTCAAAAAGATATTGGTCGCATTTGGTTATGGCGAAGACGCAGAGGAAATCGTCCAGCAGGCGAAATATATTGCGTATTGTCATCAGGCGAAATTGGTGTTTGTCCATGTGGTAGAACCACTTCTGCTTATGGGGATACCGGAGGCGTACGGTTATTATGAGATGCTTCGTAGTGATGAAGAGGCCAAAGTAGAGGAAATGGCGAGAATGGATAAGATTATCCATCGTATGGGGGTCGAGAGAGACAGTGTTAAAAAAATAGTCCGATTTGGCAGCATAAAAAACGAAATTATTGATTGCGCTAAAGTAGAAGGTGCAGACCTTATTTTCGTTGGTGCGCATGAAAAGCGCTTATCTGGCTTCTATTTAGGTTCGATAGCAAATGCGGTATTACATCAATCAACAGTCAATGTATTAGTGACAAAAACCAGTGATAATGATAAATCCCCCGCTATAAAGCCCTATAAGCGAATCTTGATTGCCATCGAATTTATGCCGGAAATAGACAAAGTAATTAACCAAGCAAAGGAGCTTGCTGAAAAACATGAAGCCGAGTTAACTATGGTGCATGTGGTTAATCGAGCGCCCGTGTTTGAGATGCCGCTAAGCTTGTTTGAAATAGAAATAGTGGAAAAAGTTGAGCGGCAGTTTGAACAGCTGGCGCAAGATTATGGTTTAGCCGGGGCGCCAAGCCAATTGTTATTGGGTTCACCCGGAAAAGAGATCGTTGACTATGCGAAGAAAGAGGCAATCGACTTGATTGTTATGGGTTCACATGGGCGGCATGGTGCTGGGCTTTTACTAGGCTCAACGGCGAACTCTGTTTTTCATCGATCGCATTGTGATGTGTTGGCGGTAAGGTTGTAAATTAGGATTGGATGATATGTTAATAAATTGATTGAAATCAACAATGTTTGATATCGCCAATGGTAAAAATCAAAGGAAGAGGGCGGTTAGTTTTGTCCCGTCTGAACAAGCCTGCATAAAGTGCTAACTAATTTTGAGGATGGAATAATGAATCTAACACGTTATGATTAATCGATTAAGTCGATAGGATGAAAACCCCAGGCCGGCACTGAGTATCAAGATAGGGGCAAGATGTGGCAGACAAGAGCTTGATCAACGCTCTGCAAAATCGTGAGCTCTATGATCACGATATTGATGAGTTTGAAGTTATCGAAACGCATATTTCCTGGGTGCTGTTGACGGGACAGTATGCCTATAAAATAAAAAAACCGGTTAATTTTGGTTTTCTTAATTTTTCTTCTTTGGAAAGTCGTCGCCACTATTGTTACGAAGAGCTGGCACTAAACCAACGTTTCGCACCAGATATTTATCTGGATGTGGTGAGTATTGGTGGTACGGCCAAAAACCCACGGTTGGGCGTAGAACCGGTATTTGAATATGCGGTAAAAATGCGACAGTTTCGTCAAGATGAGCTGCTTAGTGCCATCGCTCGTCACGGTGAATTGGGTGCAAAGCATTGCGAGCAAATAGCAGAAGTGTTGGCCGATTTTCATGCGCGTGCCAGGCCGGTTGGCTATAACAATAAGTGTGGTAGCGTACAACATGTTCTGTATTGGGTTAATGAAAATTTTTTGCATATTGAAGCATTGATTGACGATAACAATGATATAAGCCGATTGAAGAAAATTAAGCAATGGACTGAGAGCGCATCGAGATACCTTTCTTCTGACATGTCAATGCGAAAGAAGCATGGCTTTGTGCGTGAATGTCATGGTGATTTACATTTGGGTAATATGGCCTATATAGACCAAAAAATCGTTTTTTTTGATTGTATCGAGTTTAGCCGCGATCTGCGGTGGATCGATGTTCTAAATGAAGTAGCATTTGTTGCTATGGATTTAGCTGAACGCGGCTATGATCCCTTGTCATGGCATTTTCTTAATGGTTACTTACAAAAAACCGGTGATTATGCCTCGCTTGCTTTGTATCGATATTATTACGTGTATCGCGCCATAGTGCGGGCAAAGGTTGCCTTGCTTGTGACCATAGGAGTCGGGGTGTCCAGTGACAAAGTGCAGGAGGCATGGTTGGAGTATCGGGCCTATATTGACTTGTCTCTATCACAAACCAGAAAATCGAAACCATGCATAATCCTTATGCATGGCTATTCTGGCTCGGGTAAGTCGACGATAGCAAGCCGTTTGGCTAATATCGTTGGAGCGATTCACATTCGCTCTGATGTTGAACGAAAAAGGATGTTTAATTTAGAGGCGAATGCCTCATCGTATTCCGCGCTCAATACCGGTATCTACTCAGGACAACTATTGGCTGATGTATACAAGCAGTTACGTGTGCTGTGTCGAGAGGTGGGTACGGTAGGCTATGTGGCGATCATCGACGCCACATTTCTCAAGTCATCGCAGCGTGATCAGTTTAAAGAGTTGGCGCAGTCTATGTCGTTACCGTTCCACATAGTGAGTGTTGAAGCGCCCATTGGTGTTATGAAGCAAAGGCTGCGAGATCGAATGCGCAAAGAATCTGATCCATCCGAGGCTACTGAAGAGGTGTTAATGGCGCAACTCAGAAATCATGATGACCTAACAGATCAGGAAAGACAGTACGCAAAAATCATAGACAATAGTGATTGGGTTTCTGACGAACAGTTAAAGAAAATCTCTGGTGCTTTTCGTCAAGATATTGCTGGTGTGCTTTCAACTAAGGCTGTAGCGGATTCTTCGGCCTAAGGCGAAAATATGAAGGTGCTCGTCTACAGCGAAAAACACTATACACGCGGTATGCTCGCTGAGGCTAATGTTGGTAATAAACACTCGCTTGATTATTGTGATGCAAGCGCTGACAGCGCAAACTGTAGCATTGGCCAAGACATATCAAGCGGTATGCTGTTTTGTTGATGATGATGTTAATGCAGAGGTGTTACAGCAGCTCGCTGCTTACGGTATCCGTCTGGTTGTATTACGCTGTACGGGTTTTAATAATGTCGATATTGATGCAGCGAAAAAAAATAATGTCTGGGTCATGCGTGTTTCCAGTTATTCACCGTATTCTGTTGCCAGAATTTTTTCTGGCAATGATGTTGATGCTTAATCGCAAACTACATCGAGCCTATAACCGGGTTAGAGAGGGCAATTTTTTGCTCGACGGCCTGCTTGGCTTCGATATGCGTGGTAAGACCGTTGGTATTATCGGAACAGGGGCGATCGGCAGCGCCGCTTGCGCAAATCCTCTCAGGTTTTGGTTGCACTCTGATAGCCTACGATTTGACGGAAAGTGAGCAATGTCGTGAGCTGGGCGTTAAATACGTCGGCCTGAACGAGTTGCTGCAGGTTTCTGATGTCGTCAGTCTTCATTTGCCATTGACGCCCGAAACCGTACATTTGATGAATAAAAATACACTTGGCTTAATGAAAGACAACGCAATTTTTATCAACACCAGTCGTGGTGCAATTGTGAATACCGTTGACCTTATTGCTGTGCTTAAACAACGATGGCTCAGAGGCGTCGGTTTGGGTGTCTATGGGGAAGAATCTGAGATTTATTATCGGGATCTACGTGATCAGATTATCGATGATGACACTTTTTTCAGGTTGCTCAGTTTCCCAAATGTATTGGTGACAGGGCATCAGGGTTTCTTCACTAAAGAAGCACTCGATATGATTGCCGAAACCACTATTCAACATCTATGTACTATGAGGCAGGAAAGGACACTGTTAATACGATTAGCCTGGGCTAATTGCTGGCGGTTTTATCCTTACTGGCTTCAGCTACGCGTATGTTTGTTTGATGTGCCTGTTTTTCGGCTGTCCCATTGTCCTCCACGTGCATGTTTGAAGCCCTTAGTACGATTAGCGGTTGCAGCTTTCTTTTTAAAATCATCAGGCACAAGACAGTTTGGGCCATCGCCAATGAGGTCTTTTCTGCCCATAGTTTTCAGCGCTTTGCGCAACTGAGGCCAGTGTTTTTCATCGTGATAACGCAAGAATGCTTTTTGTAGGCGGCGTTGTTCCAATTTTTTTGGTGTATACAGCGTATCGTTTTTATAGCTGAGTTTTTTCAGTGGATTATGGTTGCTGTAATACATCGCAGTGGCCAATGCCATGGGCGAAGGATAAAAGGTTTGAACCTGATCAATACGAAACTTATTCTTTTTGAGCCACAACGCAAGATTTAACATATCTTTATCTTCGCAGCCAGGGTGGCCAGCGATAAAGTAAGGGATAAGGTATTGCTCTTTACCGGCTTCTTTTGAATACTTCTCAAACATCTCCTTGAATTTGTCGTAGCTACCCATACCGGGCTTCATCATTTTGCTTAGCGTAGCGTCTTCACTGTGTTCAGGCGCTATTTTTAAATAGCCGCCGACATGATGAGTCACCAATTCTTTAACGTATTCAGGGTCTTCGACAGCCAAGTCATAACGCAAGCCAGAAGCGACCAAGACCCGTTTAACACCGGGAATTTTTCGTGCCTTACGGTAGAGCTCAGTGGTCGGTGTGTGGTCTGTATCAAGTGTTTTACATATGGTGGGATAAACACAAGACAAGCGACGGCAATTGGCTTGAATGTTTTCGTCCTTACATTGTAGGTGATACATATTGGCAGTCGGTCCGCCGAGGTCAGAAATCGTACCGGTATAGCCAGGGACCGTATCGCGAATTTGTTCGATCTCTTTTAATACCGATTCATGTGAACGGCTTTGAATCACGCGACCTTCATGCTCAGTAATCGAACAAAAGGTACATCCGCCAAAACAGCCACGCATGATGTTGACTGAGGTCTTAATCATTTCATAGGCAGGAATATGTGCATCACCATAAACAGGATGCGGCCTACGCTGATAAGGCATGTCAAATACCATATCCATTTCTTCGGTAGAGAGCGGGATGGGTGGTGGATTAACCCACACCTCTTGGTTGCCATGGCGCTGAATTAAAGCGCGCGCATTATGCGGGTTTGATTCCTGATGCAGCACTCGCGATGCATGAGCATATAAGGGTGCATCTTTACTTACCTTTTCAAAAGACGGTAAGCGAATACAGCTATTCTTTGTGGCGATTTGATGTTTACGCATCAAAGGCATCGGAATAACCTTAATTTCGGTTATGCCATTTTTTATTTCTGTTTTTTGTTGTGGCGCATCCTGTTTCGTTGCACAGCTTTGAGTGACCGGATCTTTTTCTTCATAAGGGCTGGTAATCATTGCTTCCAAGGTGTCAGTGTCCTTGGGCCAATCAATACGGGTTGAATCAATCTCGGTATAACCCTTAGGTGGGCTTTTACAAATTACTACCGTGCCGCGAATATTAGTGATTTTTTTAATTGATTCACCGTTAGATAAACGATGCGCGACTTCAGCAATCGCGCGCTCAGCGTTACCGTAAAGAAGAATGTCAGCTGCCGTATCAATTAATACAGAGCGACGTACTTCATTGCTCCAATAATCGTATTGCGCGATACGACGTAAACTGGCTTCAATACCACCTAAAACTATCGGCACATCGTTATACGCTTCTTTGCAGCGTTGGCTATAGACCAACACAGAGCGATCAGGGCGTTTACCCGGTTCAGCATGCGGCGTATAGGCGTCATCGTTACGCACTTTTAAATCGGCGGTATAACGGTTGATCATTGAATCCATATTACCGGCGCTAACGCCAAAAAACAGATTCGGTTTACCTAACTCTTTAAACGGATCAACGCTATGCCAATCAGGTTGCGCAATAATGCCAACTCGAAAACCTTGCGACTCAAGAAAGCGGCCCATCACCGCCATACCAAAGCTAGGGTGATCGATATAGGCGTCGCCCACCACAATAATTACATCGCAACTATCCCAGCCAAGCACGTCCATCTCGGCGCGGCTCATCGGTAGATAAGGCGCAACGCCATAGCATTCGGCCCAGTATTTAGGGTAGCCGAAGAGGTCAGGGGCTTTGATGGGTTTGGCTAGGGGCATGGTGATGTGGGGGGTGTTTCTACTTTAGGGCGGTGAGTATCCCATAAACCATTGTATTTATATAGGTTTTTGGGTTTTGGCCTTGGTGGGAGTAGGGGTGTTGGGTGTGTTTGGGTGGTTTTTTCTATTATTGTTTTTCGCTAAATATATTTGCGGACGAGTGTGTTTGGGATCAAAAGTAACCAAAAATCCAACTCCCATACAGCCGCCGCCTTCCAGGCGTAACCTCGCTATTTCGTTAATACGCGCGTGACCGAAGGAAATCCTTTAGGGCTGAGAAGGTCGCGAAAAAGCTTGGTAGTCAGGATTGAATGAAATGATATATTAAGTTGGGATATTCTAAGCTTTGAGTGTTTTACGATAAAAAAACAACAGCGGCTGTGTATCAGGTTTTTGTAATTGACCAGTGTACGAACATACTAGTTAAAAATCATAGTCTTAGCACGAAACCAGGAAAGAGATATTTATTGCGACAACAGCAATAAGGTGATACAAAGATACTGTGTATCACTAACGTGATTAAGGGTAAAAAAGGAGATAAATCATTGATATCATGGAAAATGAAAGCACATCATCATGCCTTGCAAGAAATGATAAACAGCAACAGCGTGATACACAGCCGCTGTAGAATAAGCTGTTATGCGTAAGGATATAATAACCAATATGAATTTGTGTAAATATTGTCATAAAGGTGTTGCAATTGAGAATTCACATATCATTCCCGCTTCCATTTATGAGTGGCTTAAAGAAACCTCCCCAACAAACTATATTAGAAGCACTCATGAACCTAACTCAAGAAGACAGGATGGAATAAAAGCACCTCTTTTGTGTTCTAGTTGTGAAAATATATTTTCTAAATCTGAAGAGATTTTTAAAAAAAACTTTTTTAATAAAATTGCAAACTACAGAAAGCCTTGTCCTGAAACCATAAAAATTACGCCGGATATAATAAAATGTATCTATATTATTGCCTGGAGAACACTGGCAAGCACCTATTACTATCCAATAGTTGATAATGACTATACGCATGAGGAGATGGATAAATTCCCTGAATTTTTAAAAAAGATAAAGCAGGAAATTGATAGTGAAAAATATTGTAATTATCGAACGCATGTAATCCCTTGCACTGAAGAGATAATAGCTAAGTTAAAGCTGCCACAGGTTGAGCGTCATATATATGAGAGATCCATAACTTCTGAACCAAGAATATGGGATAGCTGGGAGAGGTTTATAATATATATTCAAATCCCTTTTTGTATTATCATTTTCGAAATAGTACCGAATACTGATGATGCTTGGCTAGGCACTCAAATAGAAGGGCTGGATCATTTGGTATTACCGAGAATAATGTCTTGTCCAAATTACATTGGGCAGCTAATTCAATATTATTATGAAGCTTTTTTAAAAAGCAAAAAAACATGTCAGAAGCGCAAAAAACAAATATTCAAAAAAGCATGGAAGGTGCCAATCAAAATTGTGGCTCGTTTAAAGCAATGAGTAAGTCATGGTAAAGATAAAGGTGTGAACAAGCATCACCAATATCAAATAGAAAAATCGCATAACAAATAGCTCCAGCGGACAATTTACAGCGTGGTTTTTTTGCGTATTCGCTTCGCTCAATTTTACGCAAAAAAACCACGCTGTAAACTGCCGCTGAGCAAGGCGTTATGCACTAAAAAATAAATCAAGAGTAGATATTCAAATATGGATAATAAAGTAAAAGGGGCATGGCTTATTCATCATACGAATAAGCTCCAGAATGTTACTAACCAAGAAAAGTACCAAAAAGCATTTTTGGCTGGTAAATCAGGGATATTGCTATCAGCTATATCAGAGTCAAACCAATCAATTGTTTCAAATAAGAAATTAGCCGTTCTTGCTAATGCCGCAAATATTAATACCACATTTGAATTACCTAAATTATTGGATGTTTTGCAAGAACATCAATTGATTGATAAATCTGAATCTGGTGTTGGTGTATTAGGTGTGACAACAGTAACAACATTACAGCATACTTCGAATATTTTCGAATCATTGGAGCCAAATAATGTTGAAAAATCAGTGATTGAACTCGCTGAAATAGCTTCTGAAAAACCTGTTGAATCAACGATATTGTCTGAAAAAATATCAGATTTATATCAACTTTCAAACAATGAAATGAGCGGTGTTTTATCTGATTCAGAACAAATAGGATTTGTTGACGTAGAAAATATAAGTAAAAATGAAAAAATCCTATTCAATGGAAATCTTTTCCGTCGGGATTCTGCGCAAAAAATAAAAGCAGTACTGGACTCTTTAACACAAATTGAACAAAACTCTCTAAACGAACTAAGTGCAACATTAAGGAAAATTGCTTGTATTCCGATGTTGGAAGCACAAAAAATACTAGGTATACAACTATTTAAGAAAGTCGCTGCAATTGGCTTTATTGATGTGAATGTCGTTAGTAATAATAAAGAAGAAGTCGGCTATGTGACCTTACCATCTGCTTTTTCAAAATACAGTAGCTCTATGGTAGAAGATGCTTTTGATCTAGCTAAAGCCTTTGTTGCATCTTTGACCTATGGGATGACAAAAAGTAGTTATATGAGGGGGCAAATCACCATGATTGATAGGCTGTTATCTGCTCTTATATCGGGTCGTGAAGTTGGACCTGTTAGTGCTATAGGACAAGATTATAAAGTTTTAGAGTTAAAAGGAGTCGTATCTGTAAGGCAAGGCTCAAATAATGGCCGAACAGGACCAATGTTAAAATTACTAAAAAAAGAGGTTGGTGAGCTTGCTCTTCAGGCCATAAGACAAGGCGATATAAGTGAGCATTCAGTACCATCATTGCCTGGAGCGGCTATAACGAAGTATAAAAACCCTGAAACCAACAGAGAAGCCATTAGACGCAATCAAGTGCAGCGAAGTCCAAGTGAAACAAATGATATGATAAATTCGCTACGAACTGGGGGTGGACTCTAATGGTTAAAAAAAGTAATAAAGGTCAAGAAATGGAGGAATCGCTCAGGAATTATTTCTTGAAAGCAGGTTATTATGTTGCTAGAGGCGTACCATTTAAGTATGAAGGGTTTGATGTTACAGATATAGACTTATGGCTATATAGTAGAACATCACCAATTGCTCGTAACATTTCAATAGTTGATATAAAAAACAAGAAAACACCGCAGGCTATTGAGCGGATATTCTGGGTAAAAGGGCTAGGTAAGGCTGTAAATGCCGATAATACGACTGTTGCCACAACAGATAGAAGAAAAGAGGTGAAAGATTTTGGTAAGGAGTTAGGCGTAGTTGTATTAGATGGACTATTCATGTCAAAACTTTCTAAGTCACCTGTTTCATCATTTAATAGACTAACTGACGAGGGTTTTCTTGACATCATTGAAAGCTATAGCCTAGGTAAATTAGACGGAGACTGGAAAGGTAAAATTCTAAATTCCAAAGGTCTGCTTGCTAAAGGGTTAACGTTTGATAGCTGCAATCAATGGATAGAAGTATCTAAATTTTTTGCAGAGCAAATTATCACCAAACCCACGCAAGTTGACGTGGCATTACGTTGTTTTTACTTGTCACTATCATTTTTAGCTGTTGGAGTAGATTTCATGCTCAAAGAGCTTTCTTTTCTTGATAATAAAGATAGAAAAGAAAAGCTTGCAGAGGGTTTTACCTATGGCACTAAAGGGAAAGATGGCCTAGATAAAATGCTCAATCTATCATTAAATCTTGTAGAGCAATTCTCATCAGAAGGGACATCACTTTCAAGCCAAGTAAAAGCTGAAGTTATTCATCAATTCGACGCCCTTCCAACTCAAATACTTGGCGAATACTTTGGAAGTAATGAAGTTGGCAAAACACTATTTGAGGTCGCAAGAGAATTAGAATCTCTCTCTATGTGCATTGAGTTTAATGATCATGCAGTTGCATCAATAGAATTACGTAGCATTATTGGCTGTGTTTTGGACTTTTGGTCAATAAGTAGAAAGGACTTTAATGATGCTTCAAAAATGCATAACAAATAGCTCCAAGAGTATAGGGGTCAGATACCGTCTTAAAGGTCAAGCAAAATTCTCATCAAAAGGTAGTTTATTTTTCAACACGCCATAAATGATATGAACCAACTTTCTCATTGCTGCACCGACAATGGCCATCTTGGATTTTCCC
>NVRQ02000088.1 GCA_002400905.2 Gammaproteobacteria bacterium
AATAAGGGGTCAAGTATAATATTGACTGGCAATAATAAAGTTGATATGTTTGACTTTATGTCAAGACCGATTCGAATCGAATATGAAGATGCCTGTTATCATGTGATGAATCGTGGCAGAGCACGCCAGAATATTTTTCACGATGAAGGATATTACGAAGCATTTATGGTCGGTTTAGTCGAAGCACATCAACGTTTTGGAATACAGATAATGTGCTATTGCTTAATGAGTAATCATTATCATTTGTTGCTCAAAACCCCGGAAGCAAATTTGGGGCGTGCCATGCGCCATATTAATGGAGTCTATACTCAACGGCATAATCGATTAAAGCAAACCGATGGCTCACTGTTCCGTGGCCGTTATAAAGCCATTTGTGTCGAGGAAGACAGTTATCAATTACAGCTCTCTCGTTATATTCATCTCAATCCGCTTGCAGCCAAAATAATCAAAAAGACAGAGGACTATCCATGGAGTAGCTACAGTTACTATGCAACCCAGAAAAGGCCGCCGGAATGGCTGTATCAACAGGAAATATTTGGCCAGCTTCATGTTAAGTCAAGATTAAGAGAAAAATATCGGTCATATGTTGAGTTGGGTGTTGATGAAGAAATCGCACGATTCTACAGTAAAGGGAATAGGCTACCTTACCTGGGAAGCGAAGTCTTTCGAGACTGGGCTTATGCTCAGCGTGAGACAGATGAAATCGATGTATCGAAAAATGAGATTCAATTATTCCGACCTTCAATGGATGAAATTGTTGTCCGGGTTGCAAAAATATTTAACGTTAGCGAAGAGTCAATCTTAAAGAGTCAGCGAGGGAGAGTGAAAAATAATATACCACGATGGGTTGCGATGTATTTGTCACAGGAAATTGGCGGCAAGAAGTTAAGTGCCATTGCTAAAACCTTTGGTTTGAAAAGAACGGGGAGTATTCCAACGACGATTAATAAGCTACGCTCGTTAATGGATGAAGATTTGAGTTTATTGAGGAAAATAAACAGGATAAAGCATGAATATGGTACTTGACCCCTCTATTGTGACCCCTCTATTGTTGACCCCTCTATTGACCTTGACCCCTCTATTGACCCCTCTACGTTGACCCCTCTACACGATTTGAAAAACAGATAGGTTCTGATGGTAAAACAAGTCAATTCACGAAAACTACAGTTGCTCCAGATGGTGGAATTGTGAACGTTAAAGATAAAATAACTGGTCAAACGTTTACTCCCGGGCAATAAGTATGGATGACCGCATCGAGGCGCTGAATGATTTGTTAGAGCTGAAACAATCGATTGAAGATCTTATGCTCAAGTTATCAAAATTTGACTGGGATAGTGAAGAGTTAATTGTTCTCAAGAAGAGCCATGTTAGAAATATTATTGACCGTTATCTGATGGGTGATATTGATGAGGTTGTAGTAGAAGGTTGGGCTAATGCAATAGAATGTCGAGATGATATAGGGTTATTCGAGACACACAGGTTTATTTTGAAAGAGTTAGTTTATGAGTTAGCTAATCCATCGCTTACTCATAAACTAACATCCGATAGAGCTAAGGTGCTATCAAACAAAATGGAATTCTGAATTCTAGTGGTAGTTAGGGTCTACCATTGGATTTGTAAGTGACAAGAGCGCTATTAAAGGATAAAGTCCTTGCTTGACAAGGGTGTGGCTTTTGGGGGCTGTTTGGCAGTACTTCGAGACTGTAAGTTATTTTGTGTAACTGTCATGGTTAAATGTAATCAGTTAAACGTTCTTCAAATTCAATCATAAACCTATTAAGTGCGGGTTTCCAATGTCTCACAGGCATGGTCCATTTTTTGGACGCTTGCTGCGTTGCTAAAAAGATCACTTTCTTCGCCGAGTCGTCTGTCGGAAAAAGCTTACGTTTTTTGATGGCTTTGCGAATAACGCTGTTCAATGACTCGATAGCATTCGTTGTATAAATGGCTTTTCGTATATCGGCTGGGTAATTAAATAAGGTATTTAAGTTCTGCCAGTGAGCGCGCCAGGATTTACTGATCTGCGGGTATTTCTCATCCCAACGTTCAGCCAGTTGATCTAACGCCAGGAGTGCTTCATCTTCAGTGGCTGATTGATAGATTTTCTTTAAATCAGCAGCAATGGCTTTATAGTCTTTCCACGGCACAAACTTCATTGAGTTACGCACCATGTGGACGATGCAAAGCTGTATGTGCGTGTAAGGGTAAACCGTGTTGATGGCATCAGGAAAGCCTTTTAAGCCATCGACACAAGCAATGAGGATATCTTTCACGCCACGATTTTGCAGCTCGGTGAGCACGCCGAGCCAGAACTTGGCACCTTCATTTTCTGATAGCCACATGCCCAATAATTCTTTCTGGCCTTCCAGATTAACGCCCAGTGCAAGATAAACTGCTTTGTTGATGACCTGCTTATCTTGACGGATTTTAAGCACGATACAGTCGAGATAAACGATGGGGTAAATTGGATCAAGCGGGCGAGACTGCCACTCAATCACTTGGTCTATCACCGCGTCGGTAATTTTTGAGATAAGCGTTGGGGAAACATCGGCATCGTATAACTCTTTAAACGTGCCGGCTATTTCACGGGTTGATAAGCCCTGCGTATAAAAATTCATGACTTTATCTTGCACAGACGGCATTCGTCGCTGATTTTTCTTGACTAACTTCGGTTCAAAATCACCGTTTCGGTCGCGCGGCGTGTTGATTTCGAATTGGCCATTTTCGGTCTGGAGGGTTTTGCTGGTGTAGCCATTATGACTATTACTAGCGTCGATCACTTCATGTTTGTCGTAGCCCAGATGGTCATCAAGCTCAGCGTTTAACGCAGCCTCAATGGTAATCTTGGACAACATTTGGGTGAGCTCATTTAAATCGTGCTCACTTCTAATATTTTTTGCGGCTTCTTGAGCTATTGCGAGTAAGTCTTCTTTTTTCATCTGCTTATCCTCTCCAGTCTGGAGTATATGATAAACAGTTACACAGATTTATTTACAGTCTC
>NVRQ02000089.1 GCA_002400905.2 Gammaproteobacteria bacterium
AATACTTAAGGTCTCGGGCGCAGCATCATAGTCTTCTTGGTCCATCCAGTCAGGCTTGCCCTTCGGTTTTCCGAACGACACGATATGGTCTCGCTTACCCAGCCGCTTGCCTTTGCGAAAGTCAGTTGAAGTCCGCCGTGCTCCCAATTGTTCCATGACTATATCGATGCCCTTCGACTGCATATCCAAGATGAAAAACCAGGTCGCAAAGAACGCATCTCCCATCACGATATCGCCTTGTTTGAACGTGCCGACAATCTGCCGTAAAAGCGTTTGTTCACTGCTCCCTTTGCCGTTAAAACGACCAATAGCCGCGTCTAACAATGCTCCGGTCGACAAACTGGTTATGCCAACTAGGCGGCAGATAGGCAAACCCAACCCCGCTTTCTGACCTCGATGTTTTGGGAACTGTGCCTGATTGTCAGCGGTATCGGGCATCGTAACCGTGGTGCCATCAATCAAGCAAACACGCCGACCATTCCACCGCCAGTTCAGCGGCGCGGGTTCATCAATTTGAGAGCCGAGCCTTTGGGTTAAACTTCTAACCATCTTTATCGGCAGTCGTTTGCGGGCGCGACAGTATCCGCCAGTATGTGTGCTCACTTGAGGCAGGCCGCCAATGACGCGTTCGACCGCTGTTTGATTGACGATATGTTGACAAGAGCGATCAGAACTCATCGCTTGAGCGAGAAATAACGACAGTGTTTCAGTGGGCGGGTATTGACGTTCTCGATGCTGGGGCAGTAATGACTCTACCTCTTCGAATAGCCCATCACTGGTCAGTAGATTGAAGTAGCGGTAGCTATCGCAAGTCTGCGCGTAGTGCGCGACTCGGCTGCGTTGATGGCGTGTCGTAGTCGGCGTATTATTCATCGGAAAGTTGATCCTTTGGTGAGTGGTGGTTTTAGCGAATTAAAGCTTACCACTGGATCAACTTTTTTATAATTACTTCAATAGCTTAGCGCTTAAGTAAGTGCCATTCATCACTGACCCGTTTTATTATCTTTTGTCATTCTAGGCTTGATCCACACTTCCCATGCCTTAATATATGCGTGAAAAATTAATATAAACAATGTGATTTCTATACCATACTCTAACCAATCATCAAATTGTACATTTGCAGATTTTTTATACCCATCAACTAACAACCAAATAGTGATTGCTGCGCTCGTGGCAACTATAAAATAGATCAGCGTAAATTTTTTACTGCGTACATTCACAATTAGGCCTATCCGGTTCGCAAGCAAATGCAGAAGTTAATCCGGCGCTGGTCAGATCTTGGACTAACCCACCAACAAAACCAGTGATTCCTCCTCGACCAGCAGAGAATATTGGATCACCTCTACTAACACCTCGTCTTCGACTAGGAGAAGAAAATTCACCTGCAAAACCACCGACAGCGCCACCAATAGTAGCTGCTGCTGTACTCATAAAATTTAAACACGGGTCTTGATTAGCTGTAGCGCCTAATCCACCAGCCAACGCTCCTGCTGCTGCACCTGCACCACTCCGTGAACCTGCAAAACCACCAATACCACCTATAGCTGCCGCTCCACTAGCTCCACCACTATTTTGAGTAACAAACGCAGAACCTCCAGCGACAACTGCACCAAACGCGGCACCAACAAACCCGCCACGAAACAGGAAGCCTGCCGCTGCACCACCAGTCGCTGCAGAAAGTATCTGAATATTCTCCATACTGAGACAAAACAGACCCAATGGATCAATCCCTATCAGGGGATTTCCGTTGACATAAACATAACTATTGATACCACCACTTAACCCAATCGGATCGGAGGTAATGTAGCGGCCCAGGTTAGGGTTATAGTCTCTAAAATAATTGTAGTGGTTATTCGTCTCTTGATCAAAGTACTGGCCAGGAAGTACTTGCCCCGACGCGCACTTATCATTCGCAGCACTTTTTCCCCTGACGCAACAATGACTTAGCAGCACATTTTCCAGACGCAAACCCAAGTCTTCTACTTTTTGCCCCAGAGGCGCTTTTTCCCTTAGCAGTGCATATCCCATCGACGTATCCTAGCCTATAAATTAGCAGATAAACCAGCATGATATTTTACTTTAGCCGCTAAGGCGAGCGCAGCGAGCCACAGGAGCCTGCCCCGTGCTTGACACGGGGAGGGGCGTTAGCGAAAAACGGGGACGAGCAAGGAGCATTAGCGACTGTGAGCCGTTTTTTGCTAACGCCCGGTGGGTGGGATTCTATGCCCCTACGTGCGCTAGCACCCCTTATGGAGCGCAGCGACACGGGCATTTAACATAGTGTGAATTGTGCGGCGTAGCGGACAGTGTGGCGGTGCAGCCGAGTGAGGGACGAGGGAGTGTTGCACCGCCACATTGCGCATAATTTTTACATTATGTTGAATGCGCGTTCAAAGCCCCCTTGAGGGGGATGGGGGGTGATCTGCATTCATTAACACTTGCGATAGCAGGTGTTGACTTCATTAGCTTGGCATCTTATCCAGCGTGCAGGGGCGCTAGCCGCTGTGACACCTCATTAGTTCACTTCGCTCTAACGAAGGCAGCTAAATAAATAATGGCACCATGCAGCCTGGCGCGGCGCTTGCGACTGAGGGACGCTGTGAATACCCGAAGACCTAGCAAGCGCCGTGACAGGCGGTACGACCTCACTGTCCTAAGAGCTGGCCTGCCAATTCTGTCTGCCATGATAAACATGCAGGATTTCTATCCGTTGCTTTTCGAGATTAATACCATAGACAAGGATATAAGGCGTGCGGGTTACAACTAATTCACGCGTATCTATAACGTGTCCGTCTCGACCACTATAGGGATTATCTTCCAATGATTGACTGGCATCCCAAATTCGTTGCCCAATAATCTCCGCTGCACGTGGATTTTCTTCAGCAATATAGGCTTGTGCTTCAATTAAATCTGCCAGTGCTGGGTGCGTCCATTCAACTTGCAATATCAACACCCCAACGGGCAAACGCTGTGCGCACTTCTTCCTCGGTCGCAAACTCTCCACGCTCTGCGGCTTGTTTGCCTTTTTCTACGGCACGGCGAAAACGCACTTCTTCCATGACATCTTCCCATGTCGCATTGTCAGCTAATTGATCGGCTAATTGATGCAAAGTTTCTCTTAAATTGGCAACCATGATGGTTTTCCCTCATTCATTACTTGGCATTAGTTTACTGGTTTTCGTCATCCTGCACAGGCGCTCTATCACTCGGATGCGTCGCCTGATGAATCGCTTTGAGCTTATCAATACTCACCTGGGTATAAATCTGCGTGGTGTTCAGGTCTTCATGACCCAGCAGTTGTTGGATAAACCTTATGTCCGCTCCATTCTCCAGCATGTGCGTGGCACAGGCGTGTCTGAATAAATGACACGAGCCCAGGGTGGTAATACCCGCTCTGGTGAGATAGCGCTTGACCAGGTTACTCAAGGCATCGCGTTTAAACGCTTCGCCATAATCGGTCAGGAATAATATCCCCTTATCTGGCTCCATCACTAAGTCAGATCGTGCTTGTTCTTGATATGTGACTATCCAGGATAAGGCGTTATCGCCTATCGGTACGAATCGGTCTTTTTGGTATTTGCCTTCTCTTATCCAGATCGCACCTCGTCTATGATCGATGTCATAAATGGTCAGATTAACCAGCTCCATTCGCCTCATGCCGGTGCTGTATAAAGTCTCGATCATGGCGCGGTCTCTAACGCCTGAGACGGTGGTGATGTCTATTGTGTTTAGTACGTCGTTAATCTCATCTTGATGCAAGATCGCTTTCGGTAGGCGTTTGGGTTTTTTCGGGATGTCTAATTCTGATGCCGGGTTATAGAGAATGTGATTCTCTTTGGCTAGGTAGCGAAAGAAGGTCTTCAGTGGGGTTAACAGGGTGTGCTGGGAGCCGGTGCTTAAGGGATCACCGTTACTTTTTCGGTAATAATACAGATGGCGTTTATAACGCTCTAAGATGGGCTTGGTGATGTTCTGGGGCTGCTGTAAGTCGCGCTCACCGCACCAGACGATAAAGCGCCGTAAGGCGGATTCTCGGCGTTTTATTGTGTCTTGGCTACAGGTGGTTTCGGTATCCCGTAGAAAGGCGCGATAGTAGGAATAAAACCCGTTATGTATCAGTGATTCACTAATCGTCTGCCGTGCTTGATTGGCAACGCGAGTATTGCGCTTCTTTCGTAACGCCATGTTAGTGATTAGTCGTCGCGGGTATAGCGGCCTGTGTGTACGATGCTGTGTTGTGTGTGGCCGTGAATACTACGTTTTTCTCGGTGTCTTCCTCTGCTTCGTCTAAAGGCGTATCAATACTGGGTTTAACCGTGCTTTTAGCACGCCGACCACCCCCCGACTGCCCACCGACCGGAGGCCGACCGGACACCGGCCGATGACCGTTTTGCCCCGACCGCTTTGCATCATACGTCTGTTTTTTCAAGGTTTGCGTATCAATCAATCCATTCATATGCGTCGTAGGGTTGATCTCACCGTCATACAGCAACTCATATAAAAACGTGTTGCCGCGTCGGTGGATAAGGATATATTCCATTTCCACCAATCGGGCTAAATGCACTTTTAATTGTGTATTGCCCCAGCGTGTCGCATCGCGCAATGCGCGGCGGCTAAAGCGCACATCCGTGCGTTGGCGTGATTGCTCTTCACAACGCTGGCTAACAAAATCATTAAGTAGCGTTAACAACGTTCTGGTCTGTGGGGGTAATTCATCCAAGCTTTTGCCCAAGACGTCATGCGCAAGACGGTTGGCGTGTTCAATATCTTCAAGCGTGACTTCAATGTATTCAATGGTTTGCCCTGTGTATTCCACTGTCTTGATTTCGCGTTGGTATTGATGCAGTAGCGCTATGCTATCGATCAAGGTTAAATATTTCTCATGATCACGTCGTGTTCGCGTTTGACTGTCAACAAAGGTCAGCTGATCGGCATAGGGATTGACGATGTGCAGCGATCTTAATAGCTGTTGAGCATGTCGGTGCAGGGTCTGGATGCTTTGCTTGCTTTGTTTATTCAATAAGCCTTGCAGGGTGCGTTGCTGGCGTTGTAGGTGGTGGATGGCTTGGGTTTGTTCTCTACTCTCGTTAACGGTTAAGACCAGGCAGCGATTCATCAGCTCTTCGTCGATGTCGATGGCGGTGGTGGTTAAAATCAGCATCACCGGTCCTTCGACGTGGTATTCCTTGGTGATTAAATCGCCGCTGTTATCGTCTTTGCCGGTGCTGGCAATGGTCAGTTCACCTTCACTTTGTAACAGTTTTAAAGCATAGCTGGCATTCTCGGCACCGGCTTGTTCGGCGATGGCGAGTATCTTGTGTTTGAGGTTGGTCTCGCCCATGTAAAACAAACTCTGGCCGGTCATCGCCGAGTACTGGACTTTCTCATCCTCGGGCATCAGATTTAAGATGGCATCCATCAAGCGGCTTTTACCGGCGGCGCTGGTGCTTTGTATGATGATCGCTAAAGGCTTATCTAATTTGCGTGAGACGGCGGCTAAATAGGCGACCAGGGCATTATGGTCTTCGCCGACTAAGCCGCTGGCTTTCACATCTTCAATAATGCAGTTTAATAAATCAGGCGATTGTAATAACGCTAACGCTGCCTTGTGTTCGGCCTCGCTTAATACTTTTTCCTTGCTTAGCGCTGTTTGGTTGAGTTGCTTTTCTTGTAGTGTTTCTAGTTGTAATAAAATTTTCGCCAAGTCTTTTTTTATCACGTCTTCTTCGATACACAGCTCCAGTGAGGCTTGCTTGATAAAGCTCCCTCTTGGCCGCGATTGATACAAATCAAAACTATCGACGTGCACTGCTCCTGCGCCTCCTGCGCTCGCAGTATTTGCACTTCCCTGTACATCAGACGTATTGTCATCGCTAACGAGGCTGTAGAAAAAGCCAAAAAAGGCGAGTAATTCTATTCAGCTAGTTGATTAAATAGGTAGTAATCACTTTGCCGCTATTTAATGATTATTTCAACTTTATCAAGATTATTTGGTGGCTCGAC
>NVRQ02000009.1 GCA_002400905.2 Gammaproteobacteria bacterium
CTAGGGAAGTATCGGATAAACCCAGGTAACGTTGGTAAAGGCAGCCGTCGTGATCCGCAGTTCGCCAAGATGATTGAGTTTGCCTGCAAGTACGATAAGCCGATTCGTATTGGTGTTAATTGGGGGAGCCTTGATCAAGATCTGCTGGCACGGATGTTAGATAAGAATGCTGCCAGCAAATCACCGCGGCCACTTAATGAAGTGACACACGAAGCCTTGATTGAGTCGGCTTTATCCAGCGCGGCTAAAGCTGAAGAGTTAGGTTTGGGGCACGATAAAATCATTTTGTCGTGCAAGATGTCAGGTGTGCAAGACCTGATCAAAGTGTATCGTGATTTAGCGACACGCAGTGATTACCCGCTGCATCTTGGTTTAACCGAAGCAGGTATGGGCGCTAAAGGGATTGTTGCTTCAACCGCTGCGCTCAGCGTGTTATTGCAAGAAGGTATTGGCGATACCATTCGTATTTCTCTAACACCCGAGCCGGGCGGTGACCGTACGCAAGAAGTATTAGTTGCCCAGGAAATATTACAATCGCTGGGCCTACGTGCGTTCACACCAACGGTGGTGGCTTGTCCTGGTTGCGGTCGTACGACGAGTGAATATTTTCAGCAGTTGGCGCAAGATATTCAATCCTATCTGCGTCATCAAATGCCTGTTTGGCGCAAGCAATACCCAGGGGTTGAGGAAATGACCGTTGCCGTAATGGGCTGTGTGGTGAATGGCCCAGGTGAAAGCAAGCACGCCAATATTGGTATTAGTTTGCCAGGGACAGGTGAGAGGCCGGTTGCTCCTGTTTATGTTGATGGTGAGCGTTTTATCACCTTAAAGGGTGATCACATTGCTATTGAGTTTCAGGGCTTGGTCAATGACTATGTGGAGAAGAATTATTCAGTAGGCTAAGGCGCAGGGGTATGAAATGAAAAAACCAATGCTAAATATGCGCACAATTGTCGTCATGGCTAAAGGCGGTCTCATCGCTTATGATAGCGCAGAGATTCATTTGCAATTATCGCTGATCCAGAATGGCACTGGACCAATTTTCTTGCCCGCGGCGCCAGAGTTTCCGAAACGGGAAGAGATAGAACAATTGGCGGCTAGTCACTATTAGTGGGCTGTATTCAAGGCGCACCCCAAGAGTACTTCCTCAGCAATGCTACCGCATTGCCTCAGGGCGCAATTGTTGATAACTGATATGGCTACTCCCGGAACCCCTGGGGTACGCGGCAACTGTTTGCCATAGTGATTTAACTTTTTTTTAGGCAAGTCGTTGGATTCTTTTTCATTACAACTGCACACTTTTTTTCAGCGATTTTGGTTGGAACCATTTTGGTTTGCGCTACTGATTTCGACGCTGCTGCTGCTCGCCATGTTGTTTCTTTTGCCAAGTGTGTTTGATGCCCTGCGAGTACGGAAGCGTTTTGGTGTATTCAAGCGTATTGCCGATGACTCCATGCATGATATCTTTGTGCCTGATGGTGTGGGTGGTAATGTCTATATTGCTCATTTATTGCTAATGCCAGATCAAATTGCGGTCTTCAACGAGAAGCCATTCGCTGGCAAGATATTCGGTGATGTCAATGTGGATCAATGGACGCAGAGTATACGTCAACGAAGTTTTCGTTTCGCTAATCCTCTTGTCGAATTGCAGTCGCAAATTGTTGCGATCAATGCCTTGGTGGGACAGCGTTGCACAACAGGTTACTTGGTATTTTCAGACGACAGCGAGTTTCCTTGGGGTAAGCCAGAGAACGTCTATTTACGCAAAGAATTAGTTGAGGCTTTTCCTAATGATCGACATCAAATACAAGACTGGGTAAAGCAGGCTTGGTCGAGATTACAACAGCTTGGTGTTTCGGGTAAACCCGTATCTCCTCGGCATAGAAACTATATGATTGCGTTAGTATTTATCGTCGTCACTTTTTCTTTGCTTGGGTGGCTAGGCTATGAGCAAGCACCTGCATTGATGCAATTGCGTACAATAATGCTTGGCTAAACCAGTGAAATTAGCAGTAAGACAAATAAGACAACGACACCAATAGGCAATAGTAGCCCCATCCAATCCTTGTTTTCGGCTTCTTTGCTTTGTTGAAAGGCGGTTTTAATGCCCGGTTTGAAGATAAAGACAATCAGCAGTGCGGCGGCACCGAAGAGCAGCACCTGCCAGATGTTGGCACCTGAGCCATCGACCATGAACATTACCATTTGTTGATATTTTGAGTATTGTATGCCAAATACCGATGGCAAGGTATGATAATGGCTAATTATAGTGATGATTAGGCGCCTAGGCTTTGCGATTATAATGTGAAAAACACAATGTACTTAAGGTAATAACTGAAATGACATTTGACAATCTCTCAATGGCGAGAGCGGCATTGATGGCGATCATCTTATTGTCGCCGATTGCATCGTATGCTGATGAAGTGGAGGAATTTCCTGAGTTTGACGATGCAGAATTTGCCGACGATGACTTTGCTGATGATGAGGCGTTAGAGTTTGATGAGTTGAGTGTTTGGGATCCCTTAGAGCCTGTCAATCGTGGAATATTTTGGTTTAACGACAAAGCCTATCGTTATATGATTAAGCCGGTCGCTAGAGGGTTTCGCGTAGTGCCTAGACCAATTAGAAAGTCAGGGGCGAATTTTTTCTCGAATCTTTTGACTCCGGTATACGTTGTTAACTCATTATTGCAACTCAAAATTAAAACAGCCGGTATTGAGTTGGCGCGTTTTGGTATCAATACAACCATTGGTATCGTTGGTTTATTTGACCCTGCAGACAAACATTTTAACCTTAAGAAACACCCTGAAGATTTAGGTCAAACATTAGGTACCTATGGTATTGGTCATGGCCTGTATATTGTTATCCCAATATTGGGCTCAAGTAGTGCTAGAGATGGCATAGGCATGTTTGGTGATGCGGCCGTTGATCCGATCTTTCGTATTTTTAACAATCAAGATGCGCTGGCAGCAAAAGTATTTGATAACATTAATTACTTGTCTTTTGATAACGATGCGTATGAATCGCTAACGGATGACTCTATTGATCCCTATGCTGCGATTCGCGATGCCTATCTACAGTCACGAAAAAAGAGTGTTGCCGAGTAAGCAGACTGTACTCCTTAGTATGAGTGGGTTTCTCGATTGGCAAAGCCAATGTCCCTATTGTGGCGAAATCATCACGCTTTATATTGATCCAGAAAATAACGATAGTCGCACCATTGAAGACTGTTCGGTTTGTTGTCGCCCAATCAATGTTTATGTTGCGGTTAATTATGAAGGCGGTGCTTACCGCATCGAGAGTGTTCAGTTGGGCGCAGAGGATGAGTAAATTCATTAACACTGTATATGAATAAGCATTAGGTGAAGGTATGCTTAATCGCAAAAACACGCTATGCTGCGCCGCCATGCCTGATTCTACTGATTCCTCTAATTTTCTGTATATTGATAATGCTGATGCGCTAAGCAGTTTATGCCAGCAGCTCAGTAATGATGACTGGCTTGCCGTCGATACAGAGTTTGTGCGCGATAGTACGTATTACCCGGAATTTTGTTTGCTGCAGATTGGTAATCAGACGGTGAGTGCCTGTATTGATGTGTTGGCGATTGATGATCTTTCCCCCTTGCTTGAATTATTGTTTAACCCTGACTGCATTAAAGTATTCCACGCCGCGACGCAGGACCTGGAGCTATTTTTTCATCTTTGCCAGCGTATCCCATTCCCCATTTTTGATACGCAGCTTGCTGCGCCCCTATTGGGCTTTGCTGAGCAAGCCGGTTATGCAACATTGGTTAATCAATATATCGGCGTGCAATTAGGTAAAGGGCAGCAACGCACTGACTGGTCAAAGCGGCCCTTAAGCGATGCGCAGCTTAGTTATGCGGCAGACGATGTGCGATACCTCGCACAGCTTTATCCAAAAATGCGCGATAGTTTGATAGAGCGCGGTAGAATGGATTGGCTCAGCGCAGATTTTGAGCAATTAGTTCGTATAGAAAAATACGATGTCCCCATTGAAGATTCATGGCGTCGAATTAAGGCAACGAAAAAACTCAAAGGCACGCGTTTGCGCGCAGCACAACGATTAGCTGCATGGCGTGAAGTAACAGCGCGCAGCGCTAATAAGCCACGTAATTGGATTGTGCATGATGACGCATTAATTGATATTGCCACAATGTTGCCGACGGATCGGGATGCCTTGTCACGTGTGCGCAGCTTAAAAGGTCGTAGTGGTGAGCGTTATTACGATTTTCTACTACAAGAAGTGCAAGCGGCTAAAGCAGACCCAGCGCCAGCGCCACAAAATGAAAAGCAAGTCAGTACAGAGCCTGTTGATGCAGCCTTAGTCGATCTATTGATGGCTCTTGTGCAGCTTCGCGCCGAAGAGCATCAGATTAACGCCAACCTATTAGCGTCACGTAAATCATTAGAGCAAGCCTTGCGTGGTGATGAAGACAGTCTGGTATTAAAAGGCTGGCGTGCCCCATTAATTGGCGATGATATACGGCGTATGATTAATGGTGAGCTTGCCTTGTCTATTCATAATAAGCGCCTAGCCATCAATACTATTTAATTCTTTTACCTGTTTTCAATGCTGTCCCGTTAACTTGAAATATATTGCTGTTCAAGGGGCGAAATGCTTAGCGATTAGATTATTTTGAGGTGCTAGAGACATGAAAACCAATAACACTCCTTTGTCATTCCGGTGCAGGCCGGAATCCAGTGGTTTCAACGACATTCTGGATTCCGGCCTGCGCCGGAATGACAGGAAAAAGTTAACGGGACAGCAATGACCTGCTTTGTATCTATCATGTTGTATCTGCCATGTTATTAAATTTGCGTAATGCCGTGTTGGATCTTGGTGGTCCCACCCTACTCGACAATATTGATTTTCAGTTAGATAAAGACCAACGCACCGCGTTGCTTGGTCGTAATGGTTGCGGTAAATCGACACTGCTTAAAGTGTTGGCAGGGCAGCTGGCGCTTGACTCTGGCGTGGTGAAAATTGATCAAGGCATCACGCTTGGCTTTCTTGGTCAGGCCGTTCCGGATAATGTGCCCAAGACCGTTTATGAGCTGATTGCACTGTCGTTTGGCGAGGCGGGGCGCTTGCTGGTACAAAGCCATAACGCAGCAGACGATGATCATGAGCATCATGCAGCGATAAGCGAAGTTGACACCTGGACCGTGGCGGCACGTGTCGATAAAGTGATATCCCAGTTTCAGCTTGAGCCTGAAATGGAGTTTGCCACCTTATCGGGTGGTCGCCAGCGGCGCGCATTACTCGCCAGTGTTATCGCGACTGAGCCGGATATTTTATTGTTAGATGAGCCGACGAATCACCTCGATTTAGAATCAGTGCTTTGGTTAGAAAATTATCTTGTTACACGCAAAGGTGCGTTACTGTTTGTCTCTCATGATCGTGAGTTCATTTCCCGCTTAGCGAATGGCATTGCCGAACTGGATCGCGGCCGTATGTATCAATACGACGTTAGCTATAAGAACTACCTGGCGCTTCGAGAAAAGCGAGACGAAGACGAGCAACGCAATAACGCCTTATTTGATAAGAAGCTGGCGCAAGAAGAACGGTGGATTCGCCAAGGTGTGCAAGCACGACGCACACGTAACGAAGGCCGGGTTCGCGCGCTAAAAGCGCTGCGTGTAGATCGTGGTGCGCGGCGCGATAAGCAGGCAAGCGCAACGTTAAAACTTGATGCGGGTGAGAAATCAGGCAAGCTGGTTGCAGAGATAGAAAATATTAGTTTTGGCTACGATGAGCGCTTTATTGTCCGCAACTTTTCAACCTCGATTGTACGTGGCGATAAAATCGGCTTAATTGGTCCAAATGGCATGGGTAAAACGACGCTATTGCGATTATTGTTAGGTGACTTAACGCCCAACTCAGGTCGAGTGAAGCTGGGGACAAAAGTTGAGATTGCCTATCTTGATCAACAGCGCGGCGAGATTGATGAAGATAAAAGCCTGATTGATAACGTCTCGTTAGGTCGAGAGTTTATCGAAGTCAATGGTCAGTCACAGCACATTATTGGTTACTTACAGCAATTTCTATTTAATCCCCAGCAAGCACGCACACGCGCAGGTTTGCTATCAGGTGGTGAGCGAGCACGACTGTTGTTAGCGCGTTTGTTTAGCCAGCCTGCTAATGTTCTGGTGCTCGATGAGCCAACGAATGATTTGGACATTGAAACGCTGGAATTACTGGAAGAGTTGTTATTGCAATATCAAGGAACGCTATTTCTGGTTAGTCATGATCGCGCAATACTAAACAACGTAGTGACAAGCTCTTTGGTTCTGGAGGGTGATGGCCGAGTGGGTGAGTATGTGGGTGGTTATGACGATTGGCTGCGCCTGAGTGATGCGCGAAATAGCGCATTACAAAGAAGTGCTCCTGGGGCGCGCCAGCAGCCAAAAAAATCTCCCACACAAAATAATAATAAAAAATCGGGTAAAAAACCTGGACAAAAAAAAGGTTTGCCTGTGCCAGCCTCAATAACTAAAAAAGCCAAGCTAAGCTATAAAGATCAAAGAGAATTGGATGCCTTGCCAGAGCTCATTGCCAGTCTCGAGGCGGAACAAAGCGCTCTTTATGTAGCGCTATCGACCCCGGATTTACACGCTAGCGAGCCAGATAAAGCGCGTGATAGTCAGCGACAGCTTAAAGACATCGAGTCTAAACTAAATAAGGTTTACGCACGATGGGAAGAGTTAGAAGCCCTACAATAAGCCTGGCTTATTGATATTTAAAGAATTTTTTATTATTTCCCTTCGCTAACATTCCGCCAGAAAAACGACACACCCTATTGTTAGTCATATAAGCCCTTGTTCTATCTTGGCGATACGTATTCGTCAGGAATATACTCAAGACGGATGTTCACACTATAAAGTGCGCACCGCTGAGGAGAGGCTCTATTACAAAGCCATACAAATGGCTGGAGCAGCTGTAATGATAATTGACAGTAGGGTTATGGCTATGACAAACGGTATTGTAAAGTGTTCAACAACTCAAAAGGCTACGGCTTTATTTCACCTAAAGACGGCAGTGAAGATGTCTTTGTACATCACACCTCGATTGAAGGTAAAGGCTTCAAGACCTTAAACGAAGGTCAAACCGTCGACTTCGAAGTGCAAAAAGGCCCCAAAGGCTTGCAGGCGAGTAACGTCGTTCCGGCAGCTTAAAAATAGTAAATCTAAATAACACCTGATACCAAACAGGTTCGCTCGGTGGGGGTATTCCCCCGCCGGTAGATTGTTCAGGACACGTTATCTCAAGGTTGCTCAATTATTATCCCAAATTTGCGCCAGCAATATAGAGGCGATGGTACTGATGGGCTTCTTTTTAAGGGGGTTATCTCCAGCATTGACCAATTGGCAGACCGGTTGATACGCCTTTTGCGCCTGTTTGAGTTAATGATAGTGTGCCGCAAGGGTCGTTTACTTGCGCTCCGGCCGGGACGGCTTGAATGATATAAGCAGTAGGCGTAGCAGCATTAATAGTTAAGTTGTATGTTGCCGGGCCACCGCCACCAATTGGACATTGGTTTGGATAGACAGCGACTAGAGGTGCGCCAGTTGCAACAGCACCCGCCGCAGCGCCTACATAGGTGTTATTTACGGTAAAGAAGCGCTCCATAGCATTTGCTAAGCCAGTCAAAGAGCCTGCGCAGTCTGCTCTGCGAGAATCTTGAACCTGTCGCGTGTACGCAGGATAGGCGATAGC
>NVRQ02000090.1 GCA_002400905.2 Gammaproteobacteria bacterium
ATCAATTTTATTGAAGCCAACCTCGGCAGTTTACGTCTAGATCTCGAGTCCCTCATTAAAGAAGCAGCGGCATTTGAACGTAGTGGCAAAACGACACCAAAACTACTCAAGACACAAATTGCTGAAACACGTAGCAAAATCGATGAAGCTGAAGCCTTTGTTAAAGAAAAGGTTGATGAGCAGGACGATGTTCGGGACAAATTTAACCGCGACTTGGAGCTATACCGAATATTGACCGGTACCCAGCGTGCTAGCGCAACGGCTCGCTAGATCTACACCGCTCGACTCACCACATCACGCAAAACTAAGCCCGAATTAGCGTACCCACCCCCTCATTGGTAAATATCTCAAGTAACACGGCATGCTGCACGCGACCGTCAATAATATGAGCGGTTGATACACCACCTAATAAAGCATCAATAGCGCAGTCTACCTTTGGCAACATACCACCATGGATTTCACCACTATCAATCAGTGCCTGAATGTCTTGAGTCTTCAGCCCAGAAAGTACATCACCATCACGGTTTAATACCCCTGCGGCATTAGTGAGTAAGACAAGCTTCTCTGCTTTGAGCACTTCTGCTAGCTTGCCCGCAACAAGATCAGCATTAATATTATAAGACTCACCCCCTTTACCAACACCAATAGGAGCAATGACAGGAATAAAATTACCACTTGTTAGCATGTCAACAACGCTGGTATTAATACCAACCACTTTGCCAACATGACCCATATCGATAATCTCCGATGCAGCCAGTTCTGAGGAGTCGCGGGGCATCATAAGCTTCTCGGCACGCAGCAAGCCACCATCCTTGCCTGTCAAACCCACAGCATTGCCACCGTGATTGTTGATAAGATTAACAATGTCTTTATTGACCAGGCCACCTAATACCATTTCGACGACATCCATGGTCTCGCTATCGGTAACGCGCATACCGTCAACGAATTTACTTTCTTTGCCCAGTTTTTTTAGCAAACTGCCAATTTGAGGACCACCACCATGCACCACGATAGGGTTCATGCCAACAGCCTTCATCAACACCATATCGCGTGCAAAGCTATTTTTCAGGTCTTCATCAACCATAGCATTGCCACCGTACTTAACAACGATGGTCTTGCCATGAAATTTCTGAATATAAGGTAGGGCCTCAGTGAGGACTCGCGCTATATCTAGCGCTTTATTATTTTTTAGTGGTTTATTCATATGCTTACTACGAATTCAGCGCTCCTGTAGTGGTTCGCAACAAGGCGCATTGCTTGGCAATGGTAGTTCCATTGCCAAGCAATGCAACGCCGCTGCGAACCACCACAGGAGCGCCCTTTGGGTTAGTTTTTCAAAGTCCACAGTGCGTTGCGCCTACTGACAATGGAACCACCATTGCCTGCGCGCCACAAGAAGTCCTCTTGGGGTGCAAGACGCGCCTTCCCGTGGACTTTGAAAAACCAACTGAACGCACAGTAATCATATAAGTAGACCACTTGCGTCACAAGGGCACCTCTATTTATTGCTTATGACCTCTGGCTTACAGACGGGCACAGGATCAAGGCATCATTGCGCAGGCAGGCTTGTGGCCTGCTAAGCAATGATAACGCCAAGCCTGGTCGTCTGTAAGCCTCGTAAGGCCTGATCTGAAGCACGCGTCTGCTGGGTTACAATCCTTGATAAGGCAACCACAGCCTTGCCGGCGGATTGCGCCTTGCCTCTGCACGCTTCAGATCACGCAGAGACCATAAGCAATTAATAGAGGTGCCCTTATGCTTCTAGATGACGTGTTGCACGCAGGCGTTGAGTAATAACTCCATCACGAGCAAACAATATTGAGAATAAATAAATAAAACCTAGCACTAATATAATTGCCGGGCCAGACGGAACACCAACGTAGTAAGACAGTAGCAAACCAACATAGCCAGCCAATAGAGCCATGACCACTGCCGTCAATAACATAGATCCGATATTGCGCGCCCAAAACCGCGCCGCGGCCGCCGGTAGTATCATGATGCCCACTGCCATCAGTGTTCCTAAGGCATGAAAACCACCCACCAAGTTAATCACCACCAGCACTAAAAAACCAAAATGTGCGACAGGACTCAGGCCACTAACACTGCGCAGGTAACCCGCATCAACACACTCCATTACCAACGGGCGATAGATTAATGACATGGCGATCGCTGTAATCGTGGTAATAGAAGCAATAAGTAAGAGTGTTATATTATCCAAGGCCAGCACACTGCCAAACAATACATGCAGTAAATCAATGCTGTTCCCGCTAATCGAAACGATGAGTACACCTAGGGCCAGCGAGATTAAATAGAATGCGGCAAGACTCGCATCTTCACGTAAAACCGTTACCCGCGCGACCACGCCTGATAATATCGCGACAGTAAGGCCTGCCACAACACCACCGACTGTCATCGCACCGACTGACAAGCCTGACACCAGGTAGCCAAACGCAGCGCCAGGTAAAATAGCATGCGCCATGGCATCACCCATTAAACTCATGCGCCGCAACATCAAAAATATCCCTATAGGCGTCGCCCCTAATGCGAGAGCAAAACACCCTACCAAGGCGCGACGCATAAAAGAAAATTCAATAAAGGGCGAAATTAACAGATCAAACATTAAGCGACTTCATCGTGGTCATGCTCATGATGATCATGACCGCGCTCGCAAACATGTGCGTGATCATCAAACGCCTCAGTCAAGGTTCGTGCACGCAATAAATTCTCTGCTGAAAGCACGTCAGCGGTATCGCCTATTGCGACGAGCTCACGCGCCAACAATAATGAGGTAGGAAAATATTCACGCACCTGATGCAGGTCATGCGTGACGGCAAGAATTGTTTTGCCTGCTCTATGCCATTCTAAAACCAAACTTATTAAGTCATTCGCGGTACGGCTATCGATCGCAGCGAAGGGTTCATCAAGCAAAATTAAATCCGCATCTTGCAGTATTAATCGAGCAAACAAGGCACGCTGCAATTGTCCACCAGACAACGTTCCTATTGGTCTTTTCTCAAACCCGCGTAAACCAATACGACCAATTGCTTGCTCAACCTCTTTATGACAACTGCGGCTGAATCCCCTATAAGCACCGTGGCGGCGCCACAAGCCCATAGCGACCATATCAATTAAACTAATAGGAAAACTACGATCAATATCCGACTGCTGAGGCAAATAAGCCGTATGAGAGACCGGCGTTTGGCTGCTAATTTTTCCTTCTAAAGGCTTAACCGTACCTACGACACCTTTAAGTAGCGTCGACTTTCCACCACCATTCGGCCCGACAATAGCCAGTAACTGGCCTTTTGCCACATCTAAATCTAAATGATGTACCGCAGGATGCTGATCGTAACCCAAGGTAACATTACTAAAACACAGGCTAGGCGCTTTATCGCTCATCTCAATGCCCAAAACACGGCGCTCCAGAGTAAAATTAATGCTACAGCAGCCAAACCAAAGCGCGCCAACGCACCTGATAATAGAAAAGAATACGCTTTAAACACAGTCAATTAATATCATCGCCAATATAATAGATAAGCTCATCTGTAACCTATGAACACCGTAACAGCCGACCACATTATGGTTATAATATAACATATGGTGACAATGATAAAGCAAACCGGCTGTTAACGCAGGGGTCTATTTGCCATCACTATAAAAAAGCATGCGCCAATTACCCCCTTAACGCTATGTAATCGATGTGAACTAAGCAGCATCAATTGTATTCAACAAACTAAATAGTAAGCCGCCAAACACTTTGATACTATTCAAACATCACTGAGATATAGATATAGCTTAAGCAAATAATAATATGGATCAACACGCAATAGATAAGTTTTTGACCATCGTCATCTTTTCTGACGATTATGAAAAAATTGTCAGCTGCAACACTGCTCTCGACAAATCTTCCGATGCAAATTACTGTGTCATTGCTGCTTTATCTGCACAGCAAGGTCTATCTTTATCACAAGCCCATCAACCTGACTGCCTCATCATTGATACATCTCTGGCTAGCAGCGAACTGTTTAAAACGTTATCGGAGCGACATACTGGCACTCCCATTGTCTTATTGATCGAGGCAAGCAGCTCCAATCAAGCAGAAGAAGCAAAGAATTTTGGTTTTCATCACTCAATCGAAAATAATAATATCGATAATGATGGCCTGCCTCATATTGTCCAAGCGGCCATTAAAGATACCCTTAGTGATACACACATTACAGATGACAAATACAGAAACCAGCGGAAACTGTCGCAGTGCAATGCATACAGTTATGCGGAACCTAAGGATCTTACAAAAAATACTGCGGCCAGTAAACTGGCGCAAGAAAAGAAGAACAGCACCATTGATCTAGCCAATATATTGATGGTGGAAGACAATATTCATGATATCAAGCTAGCAGAAATTCTTCTTCGCGAAGACGATAAACTTCAATTCAACATGTTTACCGCAAGCAATGGAGAGGAAGCATTAGAATTTTTATGCAACAGTGCCCGCCCACGCATAGATCTCATATTACTCGATATTAATATGCCCATAATGAACGGCTTTGAGTTTCTGGAGCAACGCCAAAAAGACCTTTCAACCAGCCATATTCCCGTAATTGTCTGCTCGACCTCTTCGTATAAACCGGATCAAGCGCGAGCTAATGAACTTGGTGCAGAAGGATATATTATTAAACCTCCTAGCCTCGAAAAAATACGTATCCCTTTATCTAAAGTAAGCCATATTAAAATCAAACACCAAGGCAATAAGCGCGCACTACAGTATATTGCCTAAACACCAATATTTAATGCGGTAACAACTAAGGAACCTCTGATTAATTCTGGGCTGAATGGATGATGAGATAAAATCTTTCAGATCGAGGCGCAAATCGCACCCCAAGGGCACTTCTTCGTGATGGGCTATCGCCAATCACTTAGGGCGCAGGTAATAGCCGGGCTATTGCGCCCTGAGGCAATGCGGTAGCATTGCTGAGGAAGTACTCTTGGGGTGCCAAGATTTGCAACGATGAGATGGAAGATTTTAGCCCTCAGACATCGGACCATGAATTAATCAGAGGTTCCCTAAGCGAACAGTTTTTTAATTGCGCTCATAGGACCATCACCAAGCTTACCTTCAAGAAAAGATTGCACTACCGGAATAAACTTTTTAGCGGTATCCGCATCAACCCCTAACTTTGAAAAGCCACCCAGCAATGATACGAGAGCACCGGCTTTACCACCGCCTAACGAGCTCGCCATACCACCTAATACGCCCATCAAACCACCACCGTTATCACTTTCACCAGGCGCTGAGCTCATAAACTGATCAGCGGACGGAATCGTATTTTTAAGTTCCGAGAAGTCACCCAAAGGCAGCTTATCTTTTACGCTATTGAGAAGAAGACCAATCCCTCCTTCTGCCTGATCCTGACTAACACCAGCCTGCTTCATAAGTTGCTGAATTAAATCCACGGCAAACCTCCACTATGTGAATAAAAAATGGGGAAAGAGGATATAACTGTCTAGCTCAAACATGAACGAGACAGTTATACCTAAAGACTAATAAGTTATTACTGGTGCCATCGCTTTAGCTTGACTCACCCAATCAGCAACCAATTTACCACTCGGTACCGAGCGAACTAATTTTTTGGATGCATTCACTTCTTTCATTTTTTCAGTTAAATTTTCAGCATTACGATTACGTAACTCTTTAACTGAATCAACGCCAGCGGCTTCCAGCAACTCTGAGTATTGTGTAGACACACCTTTCACACGGCACAAATCAGCCAAATTCACCCATCGGAGAATGTGTGAATGGCTCATACCGGTTTTATTCTCAAGCTCTTTGCGACCACTTGGGTTAGCGCAGGTTGATAACAGCTTAGCTGGGCTATTGATCCCGTTATCACGTAAAATCTTACCGTACTTTGGCCCGATACCTTCTATGTCTTCGATTTTCATTGCCATGATTACTCCCCTCTTATTGTTAGTACATTGGAAGCTGTTCTACCGGATATGATAACTGGTAGAACATCAATAATATTCCCTAACTACACCACCAATAGCCACAGCAGCATCACAATTCAAAGATGAAAAAAACTGAAAGTTCTAGTCATGCCATAAAGAGACTTCATCATGCTACTATTACGGCCAACGGCAAAACACACTGTGCTGCTAATAATAACATGAATTCTGATTTTTATAAGGGCTAAAACCCATGCAAATTATCGATCCTATATTGATAGGTCGCGGCGAAATACCCGTTCACTTAACGCCTAAGCTAGCCAATCGACACGGCCTTATTGCTGGCGCCACTGGGACCGGGAAAACGGTCACCTTACAAATTCTTGCAGAGGCATTTTCTGACATTGGTGTGCCCGTATTTATGGCCGATGTCAAAGGCGATTTATCCGGAATAAGTCAAGCCGGTGTCACCAAAGACTTTCTCGAAAAACGCGCTAAGACGATACAGTTAGAACATTATAAATATAAGGCATTTCCCACACTATTTTGGGACTTATATGGCGAATTAGGCCACCCTATTCGTACAACCATTTCCGAAATGGGACCTTTATTATTATCGCGTCTACTCGATCTCAATGAAACACAAGAAGGTGTGCTCAACATCGGTTTCAAAATCGCCGATGACGAAGGTTTATTACTCCTTGACCTAAAAGACCTCCGTCAAATGATGGTCTATCTGGCAGAAAACTCCTCAACAATCGCAACTGAATACGGCAATGTCAGCAAATCATCTGTTGGTGCGATACAACGTCGCTTATTAGTACTGGAACAACAAGGTGCAGAGTATTTTTTTGGTGAGCCTGCGCTAGAACTTAGCGACATGATGCGCACGACCAGTGAAGGTAAGGGCGTCATTAATATTCTTTCAGCCGTAAAATTAATTAATAGCCCAAAATTATTTTCCACATTTTTACTCTGGCTATTGTCTGAATTATTTGAGGAGTTGCCTGAAATCGGTGACCCAGAAAAACCGCGGCTTGTATTTTTCTTTGACGAAGCGCACCTACTCTTTAATGATGCTCCCAAAGCTTTAGTACAAAAAATAGAACAAGTCGTGCGACTTATTCGCTCTAAAGGTGTCGGCGTTTACTTTGTCACACAAAGCCCACTCGACATACCAGACTCTGTATTAGCTCAGCTCGGAAATCGGGTCCAACATGCCTTACGTGCCTTCACTCCACGTGATCAAAAGGCCGTGCGTGCTGTTGCCGAAACCTTCAGGCAAAACCCTGCTTTCTCTGCCAAAGAAGTCATTACCGAACTCGGTGTTGGCGAAGCCTTAGTTTCAACATTACAAAAAAAAGGCGTTCCCAGTATTGTTGAACAAACTCTAATCAGACCACCCTCTTCACGCCTTGGCCCTGCCACCGATAAAGAACAAAAGGAAGTGATTAAAAATAGCCCCATACTTGGCAAGTACGATAAGGCAATTGACCGTAAATCAGCGTATGAAGTTTTAAAAAAACGTGCGGCGCAAGCAACAAACGAAGCAGGAAAAGAAAATAAAAACAGCGCCTCCAAAAAAACAAGAAGCAAAAAACCGTCCAGTAAGCACCAAAGTGCTGGTGAGGCTTTTCTCAAAAGCGCAGCGCGCAGCATTGGCACAGCATTGGGCAGCAAAATGGTGCGCGGGCTGCTCGGCTCATTAATTAAAAAAGCGCTGAGATAATATGTCTCAGAAACAGGTCACCACACTCGTTGCAATCGTCATCCTTGTCATTTGGGGGCTCATCTTTGGCTTCCCTGAATCTGACACCACCAACCAAGTAGCCAATTCACCGCCCATTGCAAAAAGCAACGACCCGTCTACAACAAATCAAACCAGACAAGAAACATCAAATAAAATTGGCTCTAGCGCAAGCAATGATAACGCGCTAACCCACAGCTTTAAGCAAAAACGTTCAGGAATCTGGATGGAAGTCGATATGGAGGTCACTCGACTACTTGCCGACGACAACGAAGGCTCACGCCATCAAAAATTTATCGCTGAAAGCAACAGTGGACATACCGTGTTAGTGTCTCACAACATCGATCTAGCTGATCGTGTGCCTATATCACGCGGCGATGCCATCACGCTACGTGGCCGCTATGAGTGGAATGAGCGCGGTGGCGTACTACATTGGACACACCATGATCCACGCGGAAAAATGGAAGGTGGCTGGATCAAACTCGATGGACAAACCTATCGTTAAGATAGGGCCCGCTCTTATCTACTGCAACAGCATACAAGGGTCATAGAGGCTTAGTCATGGCATTATCGAATACTATTACTGGCAGCGGCATTTTAATGCGATTCATCTTTGCCTACGTCTTAGTCTTTGCTACCTACAACCCTTACGACAGTACTATTCTTTCTACCATTTAGCTAAAAACTATATTAATGATCAGTCAGTTGCCTTGCCGCTTCTTGCTTTTTTAGGTGTCGTATCACTTATTGGCTGGGTGGTTTACCTTAGAGCTGCAGCGCGCGCGTTAGGATTCATCGGCATTATTCTCGCCATCGCATTTTTTGGCACACTCCTTTGGCTCGCTATTTATTACGACGTTCTCTCTGTCGACAGACCTGATTTGTGCCGTATTGACAGTTCGAATTTCTTGCTCACACATTCGCCGCCGAATCACTAGTCAACTCGAT
>NVRQ02000091.1 GCA_002400905.2 Gammaproteobacteria bacterium
ATAAACTAATAGGGTGAAAGTCCCTTGTAGGAGGATCACCGTAAATAACATGACTGTTATTTAACGCTAACTACTAGCGAATGGCAAGGGCTAATCCGCGAGGAGCAGTCTGAAGGAAGCCGCTAGCAAAATCGTGAGCCGACGAACAGAAACATCATACAAGGCCTAGTCTGGGGGCGAGTTAGCCAAGGATAACGAAGCCCAGTGATCCCACTGGATAAGGTAAATGATGCGGCAGTGCGAGGAAAGTTTATGCAGCTTATCCGGGGAGATCTGTTCGACGCTGCTATGGCCTTGTGACGATTAAATTACCAGTTAAGACCCTGGTTGATCAAGTCTTGGTGCATTGAAGGGTTGCCGATCAATGTAAGCGAACAAGGCAGCGAAATCGTCGCAACAACATCGCGTTATTGTCAGAAACGGCAATGATGATTGAACAGAAGTCAGCAGACGGCATAGTAGCCAAATGCTCACCGTAATGGGTGGGACACGGCGAAGGCCTGAACGAATATTATTAAGGAGTGAGGATGTTTAACTTGATTACAATGTACTCTCCGATCGGAGAAAGTGGTGTGGATCAGCGTTCAAGACGATACCTGGCCTTAAGCGAAAAACAAACACTGTTATCTCGAATTTTACAACCGGAAAACTTGAGAACCTCATGGAAACGTGTAAGAGCTAACAAAGGTGCTCCGGGAGTAGATAAAGTGACCGTGGAAAAATTTCCGGCAAAGAATCGTGAGGAATGGGAAACCATCCAAACGGCAATTGAAGCAGGAAACTATCAACCCCTACCCGTTAAACGTGTCTACCTTGAAAAAGAGGACGGCAGCCAACGTAAGATTGGTATCCCTATTGTACGAGACCGCGTAATACAACAAGCGATCGTACAAATCTTGTCGCCACTTTACGAGCCGCATTTTTCAGACAGCAGTTTCGGATTTCGTCCTGAACGATCCTGTCATGATGCGATCAAGCAAGTTCAGCAATACGTCAAGGAAGGATATAAAATTGCCATTGATGTGGATTTGTCAAAATTCTTCGACCGAATAAATCATGATTTACTCATGACACTACTCGGCAAACGAATTCGTAGCAAACCACTCATGCGTTTAATTGGGCAATTTCCAAGAGCCGGTGTGCTAGAAAACAATTCGTTTTCACCAAGCACCCTCGGCGCACCACAGGGCGGCCCTTTATCACCTTTACTTTCTAATATTATATTAGACGTTTTCGATAAAGAGCTAGAAAAACGCGGGCATAAGTTTGCTCGCTATTGCGATGATTTCATCATTTTGGTGAAAAGCCAACGAGCAGGAAAACGAGTTTTAGCGAGTATCACACGTTTTCTCGAAAAACGATTGAAACTCACGGTTAACGAAAAGAAAAGCCAAGTCGTACCCATTAATCAATGCAAGTTTTTAGGGTTTAGTTTTAAAGGGAATAACATCATTATTCACCCACAGTCTTTGGAAAAGTTTAAACGAGAAATTCGGCGTTTGACGGGTCGAAGCTGGGGTGTATCGATGCGAGTTCGTTACTACAAACTCAAACTTTACTTACGTGGATGGATGAATTATTTTGCGATAGGCATTCGTTACCAAAAAGCTTGTGATCTTGATCAATGGATACGTCGTCGCATCCGTATGTGTTATTGGAAAATGTGGCGAAAGCCGAGAACAAAGATACGAAATCTCATGAAAATGGGCGTATCAGAAGTCCTTGCAATCTGTTGTGGAATATCCAGTAAAGCCTACTGGCGTAATTCCAAAACCAAAGGTATTCAAATTGCTTTGAATGACGAGTGGTTAAAGAAGCAAGGCCTGTTTTCGTTAAGGGAAAGTTGGATTTCGTTTACCCATAAAGTTCGAACCGCCCATTGCGGATCCGCATGATGGGTGGTGTGGGGGCTGGGGGAGAAAAACCCCCGGCTACCCGATTTATGAGTCTTTTTATGCAAAGTGTTGCCACCTTTTTTTAGTAGTAAAAAATATTAAAACCCCGCCTAACGTGCCTACAAGCGCCCCTACTACACCAATCTCTAAATACATATTAATAACGAATGCAATGGAAATACTAATATAGAACCCATATACACCCCACTTAAGCCAACGCCATATCGCAATTGCCAGAAATAAATTCACAATAGCCATAAATGCCATGAAATATATAATCTCAGGCGTTGCTTTTGGAAATGCATTAACCATTAAGTCAGGATTACTGAAGTATGTAAAAGAAGATAATGGATTTGCAATGAACATTAATACAAGAAATGCGCTTAACCAAAACCCACGTTTTTTTTCAATACCAACAACTTCATTGTCAATATTATCCACTTTGCTTCCTTAATCTATTTATAAGACTCATAACAGTTTATTCTACAGCGGCTGTGTATCACGCCGTTGCTGTTTATCATTCCTTGCAATGCGTCACTATATACCAAGACTTTCCATGATATCAACGATTTATCTCCTTTTTTACCATTAATCACGTTAGTGATACACAGCAACTTTGTATCACCTTATTGCTGTTGTCTCAATAGATGTCTCTTTCCTGGTTTCGTGCTAAGGCTATGATTTCTAACAAGTATATTCGTCCTCTGGTCAATTACAGAAATCTGATACACAGCTGCTGTTGTTTTTTTATCGTAAAACACTCAAAGCTTAGAATATCCCAACTTATATATCATTTCATTCAATCCTGACTACCAAGCTTTTTCGCGACCTTCTCAAGCCTAAAGGATTCCCTTCGATCGCGTGCGTATTGAACGAAATAGCGGGGTTACGCCTGAAAGACGGCGGCTGTGTGGGAGTAAAACTTTTGGTTACTTTTAATCGCAAACACACTCGCCTAAAAAAGGCGAAAAACAATGATCAGTAGAAGAGCATAGGGTTAAGGGCACCACTATTAATAAGAGCATTGATCTCTCAGCTCAACGCAGCACCCTCTGCTGGTCTGATTACAAAGCCAAACCTTGTATTTATAACCATGCCCCCTCACCCTCCTCTAACTGCAAACGACAGTGCCTCGCCCGAC
>NVRQ02000092.1 GCA_002400905.2 Gammaproteobacteria bacterium
CGCTCTTGATGCTAATGAACGCGTGAACACGAAAAAATCTCTTAAATCGATATCACCATCGGCATCTAAGTCACCTTCTATCACAGCCGGCCCACGGACATTGATACTGACAATCACAGGATCATGGTCGCTGGCACGCTGCTGGGTTTCAGCAAACTCGGTATTGACGTGAACGATATCCACTTCAAAGCCTTCAACTAGGTTGTCGCTCAACAAAATATGATCAAGTTGTTGGGAGTTACCTTGGAAGATAAAGCTATAGCGTTCATCAGCATCGATGGAATCGCTGGTATTCGTTAGATTTTCCCTGAGTATGTCGCTGATAGGCGAAACAAATTCAAATTCGTTCATATCACCTAATACAACGATATTTGCCTCGGGGTTGTCAGCAAGAGTTTCGCTAACAAAGGTATTCACTGCGGCAGCCTGAGCTTGACGTTCATCTAACGAACCGTTGACTGTGGTATCTTCCTGACGCTGATTGAAAGGTTGTTCAATGCCTAAGATGGGTGCGCTGCCACCTTTTGATGAAAGATGATTATTAACGACGGTGACGACTTCATCATTAAACTCGAAATTAGCAGCGAGTGATATACGGCTACGAAAGAAGGGATTGTTTACGTTAGTCGCTTGGTCAGCAGGGTCAGTTAATGGTGTTGCAACACCTGATAGATTGACACGTGCAGGGTTATAGAGAAAAGCTGTTCGAATATTACCGCCTGGTTGGCCACCTACGCTGCCGGCGACAATCCCTACGGTATCTTGAAATTCATAGGTAGGTCCACCAGCGGCTACGATAGCATCGACAAGGGCTTGCAAGGTAATATCAGCAGCAGTGATGTCGGTTTGATCTGAACCGTCATTATCTTGAATTTCCTGTAGGCCAATAATATCTGGTGTATTCAGATTATTAACGATATGTGCTGCGATGGCAGCGAAGCGACCATCGGCAACATCGGTATCGCCGTCGGCATCGTTGGTTTCTAAGTTCAGTACATTATAAGAAGCAATGGTTAAACGACCCTCACCACCAGAGATTGCGGTAGTTTCCGCAGCGATGACCGAATTGATGGCAGCAAAAACTTCAGTTGGTATGATTTCAAAATTACCAAAGCCGTAAGAGACAACCCCTGTGACATTATCGAGGGACGCGCCAGCGTCGACAATCGGTATAGTAAGCCCAGGTAAGACACCCGCATCCGTATCGATTTGAATCTTTTCTGGGTTAAAGTCATTAGGGCTAATGTTGAGTGTTTGTCTATTGCTCAAACCAGTGGCGGTGGCACCATTGTCGCTGACAGTAAATATTTCGCCGAAACTATTGGTTGGTGCTGTTGCGAGTGGATTTTGCACGGTGACACGCATAGCTTCGATTGATTCGAAGAAATCAATGCCGTCTGTTTCAGGATCAAAACTTGCGAAGGCGTCATCATCAATATTTTCTGTTGGTGCTGCGCGACCGCCTATGCCGAGTAATACCGGCACAGGTAAGTCAGCAGTGCCTGTTACGGCAACAGTTGGCGAAGAGATCTGTGTCGTAGAAAGATTTCGAGAGCCTTGACCGCCTGGGAAGAATTCCGCTACGTTACCGGTAATTTCTACGGTGTCGGTGACAACAAGAGAGGGTGCGCTGCCAGTAAAGACAAATAAGGCATCAGAAGTGGCGATATTGTCGTCACCATTGATGTCTTGTACATAAAAACCGTTACTGTCGACGGCGGTAACCACCCCAGTGGTGACGACTTCAATGCCGACTAGTGGTGAGGTATGCGCGGCACCTTGAATTTCCATAATAGTGGCTGACTGAGGAGGATCAGCAGGCGGCGCCACAATGCTCGCCATCGGCGTGCCTGACGGAGCAGGGACAGGTGAAAATTCCAGTACTGCTAAAGTATCGCTGCCGTTAGGAGTTCGGGTGAACCCAGCCGGTAGAGTGCTATCATCAGGTCCGATGGTTAAATCGGCGGTAATCAATGCGCCGTCGATATTGGCAATATCATTTGCACCGCCGTCGGTAACAAAAATAGTGTTAATGACATTATTAGCGGCATCGCGTAATACAATAGTGTAAGAGCTGTTTTCAATGGCATTGGCCTGAATCGTGATATCAGCCGTGATAGTGAATGCATCTTGTGCGGTTTGATTGGCAAGAAGGTAAAACTGACCGGAGTCAAGTATGGTGCCTGCTGGGATAGTATAAGGGCTGTCGCCGTCGGGTTCACCGAAAGTGCTGCCATCATCACTGTCCCATAGCTCTATGGTCCAGTTGCTAATATCCATTGCGCCATTGTTAGAATTAAACAATTCCACATATTCGGTATCGGTGCTAGTTGTGCTGCCAAGAACTTCGTTGATGACAACGCTAGCATTTGCGCTGCTGCTCGCTGCTAACAATAAAAAGGCGCTCGTTGGCCGCCAGTATAGTTTCAACATATCCATATCTCCTTGTTATAAAATATACACTAAGTAAAGAGTACGTAGCGTGCGTTACAAAGTCGTGACAAAAACACTTCCATGCGTTGACAATATTATGATGTGATATACATTATTTGGTGGAAATACTTCTGTGCATCAGGTGGTCGAAATTACTAGTTTGTCTGAACACGAAATTTACTGGAGATTAGGCCCATGAAAAAAGAAAACTGTATTGATTATGTGGAGTTGCCGGCTTCGGACCTGAAGCAGACAAAATCATTTTTTTCTGAGCTGTTTGGTTGGAAGTTTGTTGATTGGGGTGATGATTATTGCAGTTTTAATGATGGTCGGCTCGATGGCGGTTTTTATAAATCGAATACGGTCGCCTCGATAAAAACGGGTAGCGCTCTGCTGGTCTTTTATTGCGAAGAGCTAGAGCATGCCGTCGGTCGAGTCGAAAATGCAGGCGGTAAAATCGTTAAGCCTATCTTTTCATTTCCAGGAGGGAGGCGTTTTCATTTTACTGACCCCAACGGTAATGAGTTTGCAATTTGGTCTGAGCAGAAAGAATTGCTAGACTAGGTTTGCTTAGACCGCAACAGGTGCTTTAATAGCGGGGTGCGATTGATAATTTTCTAGGGTGAAATCTTCATATTTAAAATTAAAGATTGAATCCACGTCAGGGTTAATCTTCATCGTTGGCAGGGGTAATGGCTCGCGCGATAGTTGCAAATCAACTTGTTCTAAATGATTGGAATACAGGTGAGCATCGCCAAAGGTGTGAATAAAGTCGCCAGGTTCGAGATCGCACACTTGTGCAATCATTAGCGTTAGCAAGGCATAGGATGCAACATTAAACGGCACACCTAAAAAGATATCAGCGCTGCGCTGATACAGCTGACAGGATAAGCGTCCGTCCAACACATAAAATTGAAAGAGTGAATGGCACGGTGGTAAAGCCATATTTTCTACTTCGGCGACATTCCAAGCACTGACAATCAGTCGACGTGAATCAGGGTTTGTTTTGATTGTATGGATTAGCGTGCTGATTTGATCAATATGACCGCCATCGGGTGTTGGCCAGGAGCGCCACTGGTGGCCATAAACGGGGCCAAGCTCACCTTTCTCGTCAGCCCACTCGTTCCAAATTGAGACACCATTTTCTTTAAGGTAGGCGATATTGGTGTCGCCTTTTAAAAACCAGAGAAGTTCGTGGATAATAGATTTAAGATGCAGCTTTTTGGTGGTCACTGCCGGGAAACCATCATTTAAGTTATAGCGGCATTGGTAGCCAAATATGCTTAGGGTGCCGGTGCCGGTGCGGTCTTCTTTACGCGTGCCATGATCGCGGACATGGCGCATTAACTCTAAATATTGTTGCATAGGGTGTTGGTGCCAGAGTGTTATTGAGTCAGCCGAAATGGAGTTCGGTAGCGGTACAGCTTGTTGTGTCGATTTTTGCAATAGGGGTAATGGGTATTGCGCCTGGGTCATCGTAACCACTAAAAGTCCAGTGCGTTTCATGCTCTACTAGTTGATAGGGAGCGTGTTTCTCGATATTTGGTATGTTGCCAGAAGTCGCGCCCAGGTCAGCGGCATAGGCACTGTCGTCGTCGCAGTCTTGCGCCCATATGGAGCTTGATATTGCTAATAATGATGCGGCAGTCATGTAGCAAAGAGTTTTCATTTTGCTATGCTGCCTTTTGTTTTTGTGAGGAGACGATGAGCCATAGGCCTAGTAGAATCATTGGCGCAGATAAAATCTGCCCCTGTGTTAGCCAGTCAAATGCGCGATAGCCTAGATGTTCGTCCGGGATGCGAATAAATTCGACGGCAAATCTAAATATCCCATAAAAGATAAAAAATAGTCCCGATATAAGGCCAACGGGATGCGATCGCCGAGAAACGAGAAAAAGAATAGCAAACAGCACCAGCCCTTCCAGTGCGGCTTCGTAAAGCATAGAGGGATGGCGCGGAACATTGGTGGCGGCTTTACCCGTTTCGAAAATCATGGCCCAGGGTACGTTGCTGGCCTTGCCCCAAAGTTCACCATTAATAAAGTTACCAATACGGCCAGTGAATAATCCAATGGGGGTGAGCACGGCAACAAAATCAGTGATTTGGAGGAAGTGTTTGTTTGTCTTTCGGCCAAATAGCCACATGGCAATGATGCCGCCAATAAGCCCACCATGGAACGACATACCGCCTTCCCAGATACGAATAATACGGCTTGGGTCGGCAGCGAGACTGGCAAAATCATAGAACAGCATATAGCCAAGTCGTCCGCCAACGATGACACCCATAGCGCCGTAGAAGATGACATCGCCGACCTGTTCGGCGGTCCAATCTACGTGAGCTTGTTTTGATCGATGGACGCCTAGCCACCAGGCGCCAGCGAATCCCAGCAGATACATGATGCCGTACCAGTGGATGTCGAGAGGGCCGAGACTGACTGCTATAGGGTCGATATTGTGGATATAAGCCATGCGTGGCGAGTATAGCAGCTTTATTTTACGGGCTTACACCGTATAATGAGCGTCATTTGCGCGACTGCGCGTTCAACGCTGTGACGCAGTCATTACTCAGTTTTTTATCAAGTAAAGAGGACTTTCATTATGCATAAGGGCGAAACACTGACCCAGTTTATTATCGAGGAGCAACGTCGGACCCACGGTTCGGGTGACTTCAGTGGTTTGTTGGCGGATATTGAGACAGCGTGTAAACGCATTTCTGCCGCAGTTAATAAGGGTGACTTAATTGGTGCCTTGGGTGCGCTAGAGACAGAGAATGTTCAAGGTGAAACCCAGAAGAAGCTGGACATCATTTCTAATGACATGATGGTTGAAGCGATGCAATGGAGTGGTCATTTGGCCGGTATGGCGTCTGAAGAATTGGAAGACCCGATTCAAATTCCAGAGAAATATCCAAAAGGTAAATACCTCGCCCTATTCGACCCGCTTGATGGTTCCTCAAATACTGACGTTAATATTTCTGTTGGTACGATTTTCTCTATTTTGCATGCGCCTAAAGGCGTGACGACGCCTGAAGTCAAAGACTTTTTGCAACCAGGTACAGAGCAAGTGTGCGCGGGTTACGCGCTTTATGGTCCGTCGACCATGTTTGTCTATACAACAGGTCATGGCGTCAACGGCTTCACTTTAGATCAAGATATTGGCGAGTTTGTGCTGACTCATCCAAATATGACGGTGCCTGAAGACACCGGTGAGTTTGCGATCAATACTTCTAACTCACGTCACTGGGTTGCCGCTACCAAGCAATACATCGACGATTGTTTGGCGGGCGAAACGGGGCCGCGCGGTCGCAACTTTAATATGCGTTGGGTGGCTTCAATGGTGGCTGAAATACATCGCATCCTTAATCGTGGTGGTATTTTCTTGTATCCGCGTGATAATAAAAACCCAGATATGGCGGGTCGGTTGCGTTTGATGTACGAAGCTAATCCTATGGCGATGATTATGGAGCAGGCTGGTGGTGCCGCTTCGACCGGCACAGGCCGTATTATGGACGTTGAACCTACTGAAATTCACCAACGCGTAGGGGTTGTGATGGGTTCGAAAAACGAAGTGGCCAAAGTTGAGGAATACTACGCCGCTAAGTAGCTGTCTCTAGAGCTAACTATTCCTTAGTGAGCTTTACTGGAATGCCGCAGGCAAGCCTGCGGCTGTTCTTCCCTTCTTTGTTTTGTGAGCCCCCTCTTTCTGTTCGGGCTGATAAATGGTGATTTAGTCATAACTGTGGCACAATCAAGCACATCCCCCTATCTATCAATAGGTGTTTAATATGGCGCTACAGCGCAGTCAAGGCGACACCCTAATCAAAATCCTCGATGTCGCTGAAGCGCGCATTCGATCTAATGGTTTCAATGATTTTAGTTTCCGAGACATTGCAGCGGATGTGGGCATAAAGAGCGCAAGTGTCCACTACCATTTTCCGACTAAATCTGATCTGGGTGTTCGCGTAACGCGTCGCTATACGGCGCGATTTCTTCATTACCTTGGTGATCCCGAAGATAAAAATAATGCACCAGCGGAATTGCTATTGCACTATATCAACGGTTATAAAAAATTTTTGATTGATGACGAGGCGATGTGTCTATGCGGCATGCTGGGTGCTGAGCTCGCTTCGCTCCCCGAACCTGTTCGGGAAGAAGTGAAACGGTTTAATGAGGACAATGTTGAATGGTTAAAAAGAGTTTATCAGCGCTTAAATCCAAAAGATAAAAAGAAAAAGGCTAAAACCAAAGCCTTGCATCTCTTGGCATCAATGCAAGGAGCAATGATTGTCGCTCGGACTTTGAATGAACCCAAGTTATTTGACCGTATTAGTAAAGAGTTTCTTGGAGGGGCCAAAAATTTGGTTGCTTGATCAATATATTAATTTACACTATTTTGATGGTTTGGTGTACGTATCTACTAGTCATGGTAAAATTTGCGCATGGTGGATACTGATTTCAGCACGGTCATCGAGCTACTTAATGCTTTTCCAGATGAGCAAGCTTGTGTTGAGCACTTAGAACGATTGCGTTGGCATGGAAATCCTCTTTCTCCATTTGATCGCCATTCTAAAGTCTATAGGTGTGCTAACAATCGCTATCGTTGTAAAGAGACGGGTAAATACTTTAACGTTAAGACAGCCACTTTGTTTGATAATAGCAGAGTCAAGTTACAGAAATGGTTTTTAGCTATCTGGTTAGTTACTTGTGATAAAAAAGGCATATCAAGCACTCAATTATCGAAGGATATTGGTGTTACTCAAAAAACTGCGTGGTTGATGCTGCGTAGAATTCGTAGCTGTTTCAGTGTTGACGACAGCGAAGGCTCGTCACATTAGGAGTTAATACAATGATTGAGACTGGGCTGCAAAACCAATTTATCTTCTATAAGTCACAAAATGGTGCAACGCATATTCAAGTTGTTGTTGAAGATGAGACGGTATGGGTTACGCAAGCCGGGATGACTGAGATTTTTGATGTATCTAGATCAAGTATTAGCGAGCATTTATCGAACATTTTCACAGCAGGCGAGCTAGCGGAAAATGCAGTTGTTCGGAAAAACCGAACAACTGCCAGTGATGGCAAAAGTTATAACATGTCGTTTTATAATCTCGATGCAATCATATCTGTGGGTTACCGAGTCAATTCTTATAAGGCCACGCAGTTTAGAATTTGGGCAACAACTGTGCTCAGAGAGTACATGATCAAGGGGTTCTCTCTAGATGATGAGAGGCTTAAGCAAGGCAATAATCTCTTTGGTGAAGACTACTTTGATGAGCTATTGGAACGAATCCGTGAGATTCGAGCCAGTGAGAGAAGGTTTTATCAGAAGGTCACAGATTTATATGCTCTATCCTCCGACTACGATAGAAACTCTGCATTGTCACAGGAGTTTTTTGCAACAGTACAAAATAAGCTACATTGGGCTATTACAGGTAAAACTGCTGCTGAACTTATATATTCCAAAGCTGATGCTAATAGCCCAAATATGGGATTGCTTACTTGGAATAATGCGCCAAATGGAAAAATACTTAAGTCTGATACGCAGGTGGCAAAAAATTACTTAGAACAAGATAATATAAAAGAGCTTGAAAGTTTAGTATCCGCTTATCTTGAATTGGCTGAAAATAGGGCGAAGCGTCATCTTGTTATGAAGATGACGGATTGGGTTAAGTTTTTAAATGGTTTTTTAGAGTTGTCAACATATCCAGTTTTAACTAATAAAGGAAAAATTAGCGCAGCTAAAGCGAAACTAAAAGCAGATCAAGAGTATGGAGTTTTTCGGGTAAAACAAGATATAGAATATATCTCTGATTTCGATAAAGTTGTTGAACACATTAAAGTCTACGGTAGTTTGCCGAAGTTAGAGCAGGAAAAATTAGAAAAGAAAATCACCAATTTTGACCAAAAATTAGAAAGAGCATTATCCATTAACACAAAAAAATAAAATGTGTTGTATTTTAATGTGCCCAGCTTATGACTAGATAAATAGAAAAAATAATGCTACGCCTAATGCCAGTCGATAAACCACAAAAGGCATTAAGCCAATGCTATTTATTAATTTAAGAAAATAGTGAATGCAAAAATAAGCGGCTATCGCAGATAGCACCGTACCGATAAGCATGCCGCCCCAGTCTGCGGACACACTGTCGTCGCGAATAAGTTTGACGGTTTGCAATGAGCCTGCGGCAACAATAGTAGGTATCGATAACAAAAAGGCAAAGCGCGCGGCTGCTTCTCGAGTTAAACCCAGTAACAGTCCAGCAGTTAAGGTAATGCCTGAGCGCGATGTGCCAGGTATTAACGCAAGCGTTTGAGCAAGACCAATAATAATAATATCGCGCCAGGTAATTTCTGACTCTTCGCGGGTGTTACTACCAACACGGTCACCGTACCAAAGTAGCAGACCAAAACCGATGGTTGTTATGGCAATGACCAGAGGGCTGCGCAAATACGTTGAAATTGCATCGTTAAACACTAAGCCAACGATTGAAACAGGAATGGTCGCGACAATAATTCCCCACGCCAATCGGCTGTACATGCTGTGTTGTCGCAAAGTGAGCGATTGCCACCAGCCAAACCATAGCTGAATGATATCTTTTCTAAAGTAAGCGACTACCGCGATCAGAGAGCCAAGGTGTACGGCGACATCAAAGGCTAAGCCTTGATCTGGCCAGTTAGCGAGCTTAGGGACCAGTATTAGATGTGCAGAACTGGATATAGGCAAAAATTCGGTTAGCCCCTGGACTATTGCCAGCACGATAACTTGAATAATATCCACAGTACTGATTAATCAGCTTTGATATTTAATTTAGCTATCGCTTAAAGTGTTGCAAAGACTTTATCTGCCGCGGCTAGTGTCGCGTTGATAATGTCCTCATCATGTGCCGCAGAAACAAAGCCAGTCTCATAGGCTGACGGGGCAAGGTAAACACCTTCATTGAGCATGCCGTGAAAAAATTTCTGGAAGCGCTCTATATTACAGTCAACCACTTGATGATAAAAATGCACCTTTGGCTGGTCGGTAAAAAAGAATCCATACATTCCACCAACGTAGTTGACCGTTAAGGGAATAGTATGTTTTTCAGCAAGCTCTTGTAAGCCTTCGGCCAGCATTTTTGCTGCTTGGGCAAGCTCGTCGTGAAAGCCAGGAACGTCTAATGCTTGTAGCGTTGCTAGGCCGGCCGCCATCGATACGGGATTGCCCGATAACGTGCCTGCTTGGTAAACAGGGCCGGTCGGTGCAATGTGTTGCATGATTTCTTTTTTTCCGCCAAAGGCGCCAACCGGTAAGCCACCACCGATAACCTTACCTAAAGTAGTTAGGTCTGGCGTGATGCCGTAATATTCTTGTGCGCCGCCGCGCGCAACACGAAACCCGGTCATGACTTCATCAAAAATTAATATCACACCATGTTCGGTACAAAGTTCGCGCAAGCCTTCAAGAAAGCCTGGGACAGGTGGAATACAATTCATATTGCCTGCGACGGGCTCGACGATAATGCAAGCGACATCTTTGCCAACGACTTCGAGTGTTTGCTTAACCTGGTCTATATGATTGTAGTCCAGCGTAATGGTGAGCTCGGCGAGTGCCGCTGGTACGCCAGGCGAAGTTGGCACGCCCAAGGTCAGGGCACCGGAGCCTGCTTTCACTAACAAAGAATCAGAGTGGCCGTGATAGCAACCTTCAAACTTTATTAACTTATCGCGGCCGGTGTATCCGCGTGCGAGACGAATCGCACTCATGGTTGCTTCGGTGCCAGAACTGACCATGCGCACTTGTTCGATTGATGGCACCATGGCACAGACTTTCGCCGCGACAATCGTTTCTATCTCTGTTGGTGCGCCAAAGCCTAAACCATTTTGTATTGAGTCTTGCACCGCTTTAATTACTGATGGGTAGGCATGGCCTAGAATTATTGGCCCCCAAGAACCGATATAGTCGATGTAACGGTTGCCGTCTTCATCATAGATATAGGCACCCTCACCGCGTTTAAAAAAAACGGGATCGCCACCGACACCTTTAAAGGCGCGGACAGGAGAATTAACACCACCAGGAATAACCTGTTGGGCTTGTTCGAATAAATCATGTGAACGTGTCATCGTGTTCTTGCCTATATCATTATAGTGTTGAGTATTACGTTTATAAAAAATAGTCTGAAAATTTTCGTGCTGTAGATTCGATATCTTTTACAGCAAATACGCCATTAATAACCGCCAATGAGTCTGCTCCAGCACTAACTAGCTGTTTGCCATTTGCAACAGTAATGCCGCCAATCGCGACAATGGGCAAGGTCAGGCATGCCTTGGCTTCGCTGAGTAATGTTAAGGGTGCCAAGACTGCTTCCGGTTTCGTCGATGAATTAAAGAAGCTGCCAAAGGCGATATAGTCGGCACCATTTTTTTGCGCTTGCACGGCGAGTTGTAGTTGATTGTAACAGGAAATTCCAATTATTTTTTCCTCCCCTAGCTGCTTTCTAGCGCTCTGTAGATCAATGTCATCCTTGCCTAGATGGACGCCATCGGCAGCAATGGTTTGGCATAATGCGATATCGTCATTAATGATTAGATAGGCTTTATGTTCTCGGCATAGCATCAGTAAGCGGTGCCCGATACGTTGACGACCTTCTGAGCGGTTGATTTTATCGCGATATTGAATAAATTGCGCTCCACCATGAAGCGCAGCAGCGACATTTTCGAACACACTTTGTTCATTGCTGCTTGAGACATTGGTAATGGCATAAAGTCCACGAACCTTTGCTTTAGTCACCAGATCAGCTGCCTTTCGCCCAAAAAAA
>NVRQ02000093.1 GCA_002400905.2 Gammaproteobacteria bacterium
CATAACAAATGAGCGATGCAATTCTGGTCATCAATGCCGGCTCGTCCAGCATTAAGTTTGCGCTCTTTGCATTAGCCGATGTTGCAATGGACTTGCGCCCTCTTTACCGTGGTGCGATTGAGAATATTGGTGCTGATGCACGTCTCGTTGTTAAAACAGATAAGATGGCGCAGCCAGACATTACGACCGGCAAAAATAAAACAATCGATGCCAATGATCACGAGGCCGCATTACAGCACATTCTGAATTGGTTGGAGCAGTTGCCCAGTCAATATCATGTTATCGCGGTAGGTCATCGTGTGGTGCATGGCGGCATGTATTTTAGTCCACCGCTGCTTGTCGACGCATCGATTTTGACGCAACTGCGGGCATTGATACCGTTAGCACCCTTGCATCAACCACAGGCATTGCGCGCGATCGATCATCTGCTGTCCCTACGTCCGAGGCTAGCGCAAACGGTCTGTTTCGACACCGCCTTTCATGCCAGCATGCCGATGACGGAACAGCTTTTTGCTCTGCCACGAGAGTTGGCCGCACAGGGCATACGTCGCTATGGTTTTCACGGTTTGTCTTATGAATATATTGCCAGTGTATTGCCAGATCATCTTGGTGAGCGCGCCGAGGGGCGAGTCGTGGTGGCACATCTCGGCCACGGCGTCAGCTTATGCGCCATGCATCAGCGTAAAAGCGTCGCAACCACCATGAGCTTTACACCGCTGGATGGTCTGCCAATGGCCACCCGCTGCGGCGCTATTGATGCCGCCGTGGTGCTGTACTTGTTGCGTGAACGGGGTATGACGGTGGATGAGGTTTCGGATTTATTACATCACCAGTCCGGGCTGCTGGGTTTATCGGGTATTAGCGGCGATATGCGCACCTTGTTAGCAAGCAATTCTCAGCATGCCGCCGAAGCGATTGCGCTATTTATTCAACGCATCCATCGCGAGTTGGGATCGCTGGCGGCTGCACTGGGCGGGCTGGATGCCTTAGTGTTTACCGGGGGTATAGGTGAGCATGCCGCACCGGTGCGCGCCGCTATCTGCCACGCGGCCGCGTGGCTGGGTATCGCGCTCGACGAAAACGCTAATTGCGTTCATGCTGGACGCATCAGCACTGATGACAGTCGGGTGTCGGTATGGGTGATACCTACAGATGAGGATCAGCTGATTGCACGCCATACGGCATCGCTGCTTGGCAATCGAGCTGGGTGAAATTGAATGAAGTTTTACATTAAGGAGAGCAAGCAATGTCTAACGAAATAAACACTATCCAGCTGCAAGAGCAGCCCCTGACGACTGAGCAACTCAAACACATTCATGCCTATTGGCGCGCGGCCAACTACCTTTCAGTCGGGCAGATCTATCTATTAGACAACCCTTTGCTAAAACAAGCGTTGAAGATCGAACAAATCAAACCCCGCTTACTGGGCCATTGGGGCACCACGCCGGGCCTGAATTTTATTTATGTGCACCTGAACCGAATCATCAAGGCGCAGGACTTGAATGTGCTGTATGTCGCCGGGCCTGGCCACGGCGGGCCGGGGCTGGTGGCCAACACCTACCTTGAAGGCAGCTATACCGAGTTTTATCCGAATATCACCCAGGATAGCTCGGGCATGAAAAAACTGTTCAAACAGTTCTCTTTCCCCGGCGGCATCGGCAGCCATGTCACCCCGGAAACACCGGGCTCGATTCATGAAGGTGGCGAACTGGGGTATTCCCTCTCACATGCTTATGGCGCTGCGTTTGATAACCCTGACTTGATCGTTGCCTGCGTGGTGGGCGATGGCGAGGCCGAAACCGGGCCGCTGGCCACGGCCTGGCACTCTAACAAGTTTTTGAACCCCATTAATGATGGCGCAGTACTGCCCATTCTGCATCTCAACGGTTACAAAATCGCCAATCCCACTGTGTTGGCGCGCATTAGCCATGAAGAGTTAGAGAGCCTGTTTGTGGGTTATGGTTACAAGCCGTATTTCGTCGAAGGCTCTGATCCCGAATTAATGCATCAACAAATGGCCGCGACCCTGGATGTAGTCATGGCTGAAATTAAAGCGATTCAGACTGAGGCACGTAATTCAGGTATTGCAAAACGGCCGTGCTGGCCGATGATTATTCTGCGTTCCCCCAAGGGCTGGACCGGCCCGAAAGAAGTGGATGGCAAAAAGGCCGAGGGGTCCTGGCGCTCTCATCAGGTGCCGTTCTCCGATATGTCAAAGAAATCCGGCCATCTGAAACTGCTTCAACAATGGATGGAAAGCTATAAGCCAGAGGAATTATTCAATGAAAATGGCTCTTTATTACCGGAACTGGCCGAACTGGCACCACAGGGTGAACGGCGCATGGGTGCAAATCCACACGCCAATGGTGGCGCGCTATTAAGGGATTTACGCCTGCCTGACTATAACGATTACGCGGTGACGGTGGCCAAACCAGGTCGCACAATGGCTGAGTCGACACGGGTAATGGGCTATTTTCTGCGCGATGTAATGAAGATGAATGACCAACGACGCAACTTCCGCGTGGTCGGCCCCGATGAAACCGCCTCCAATCGACTGGGGGCCTTGCTTGAAGTAACTGAACGCGCCTGGATGGCGCAACAGCTGCCTGATGATGACCATCTGGCAACGGACGGTCGGGTGATGGAAATCCTCAGCGAACACACCTGCCAGGGCTGGCTCGAAGGCTATCTACTCACTGGACGCCACGGGTTTTTTTCCTGTTACGAGGCGTTTATTCATATCATCGATTCCATGCTTAACCAGCATGCCAAGTGGATCAAGGTGAGCAAGGAAATCCCGTGGCGACGACCTATCGCTTCGCTAAATTATTTGCTTACGTCTCATGTCTGGCGTCAGGATCACAATGGTTTCTCCCACCAGGACCCGGGGTTTATCGATCATGTGGTGAACAAAAAAGCCGATATCATTCGTGTTTATCTGCCACCCGATGCCAACACGCTTTTGTACATCACCGACAAATGTCTGCGTTCGCGCGATTTCATCAACGTCATCGTTGCCGGTAAGCAACCACAACTACAATGGCTGAATATGGATGCCGCCATCAAACACAGCACCGCCGGTATCGGCATCTGGAAATGGGCCAGCAATGACAAGGGAGGTGAGCCGGATGTGGTGATGGCCTGCGCCGGCGATGTGCCGACCCTGGAAACGCTGGCGGCAGTGGATTTGTTACGCCAGCAGCTGCCCGGTCTGAAAATTCGCGTGGTCAATATTGTTAATTTAATGACCTTACAACCCAAAGAAGAGCATCCCCACGGCCTGTCGGACAAAGAGTTTGACACCCTGTTCACCACCGACAAGCCGATTATCTTTGCCTATCACGGTTATCCCTGGTTGATTCACCGACTCTGTTATCGCCGCACTAACCACAAAAATCTGCATGTGCGCGGTTATAAAGAAGAAGGCACCACGACCACACCGTTTGATATGACAGTGCTCAATGATCTCGACCGTTTTCATCTGGCAGGTGATGTTATCGACCGGGTTCCTGAACTGGGTTATGCGGCTGCTTATACCAAGCAGTTTATCCGCGACAAATTAATCGAACATAAGCAGTACATCCACCAACATGGTGAGGACATGCCTGAAATACGCGAATGGGTATGGCCACACTAGGGTCTACTGATGTTTCATTTTCAACCCTGTTACGCCTGAAGGGCTGGGATGATTTTTTCGCCCCACTGCGTTGTCAGTCGCTTATGTAGCGCAACTACACGGCGCTCCTTCCGCCTTGTTGGGAGAAAACATCGCCTCCAATCGAATTGAAAATGAAACCTCAACAAACCCTAATAGCAGTTAATAGAGCACAGGTGACGGTGGTGCTGGAAAGTTTTTGTCCGCAGCTGGACGAGGTGGAAGATCAAATTCTCGGAACGGCCGCTAACGATGCGCTGGAAAAGATTGACGCCCTCAAACGCAAGTTAATTTTGTTGCGGCGTAGGCTATGGCCACAACCTGAGGTCATCAACCGACTGCTGCGCGACGATCACACGTTGGTGCAAAGGCAACCTGGTCTATTTGCACGACCGTTACGACCACACCCTTCAGGTGATGGATCGACTGGAAACTTATCGCCACATGACGGGCAGCATGCTGGATATCTATTTATCCAGCGTTAGCAATCGCATGAACGATATCATACGAGTGTTAATGATGATTGCTACTATATTCGTCCCACTCACCTTCATCGTCAGCGTCTATGGCATGAACTTCGACGCACGCCAGCCCCTGGAGTATGCCGAAACCAGGCTGGCTCTACCGCTACCTGATGGTGTGGATGATTATGATCACCGCCGCGGTAGTTATTTTCTGGTGCCAGGTAGCGACTCAAGATATTTGATGATGACACCAGGGCTAACAAAATACTGATTAAAGATAATTACCTGATGATCTATGGCAAACTGGAAGATCTGGACAAGCACTTTAGCTGAACAAACAAGTTAACGTTTATTTGGCCACGCAAATAATGAGGAGCACAACATGAACGACATCAAAAAACGCATCAATGACATGGTCAATGATTTAAAACAAGAGCGTGACGAGCTACGGGTAAAACTGCAACTCGCCAAAATGGAGGCAGGTGATGAATGGAAAAAACTTGAAGCAAAGCTGGTGAAGCTTGAAGCCAAGGCGAAAGAACTGGGCAGCGCAACAGCAGATGCTTCGCAGGATGTCGGCGCAGCGGCAAAACTGCTTGGTGAAGAAATTCGCAATGGATTCAAAAAGATTGCCAAGCATTTTTAATGATTTCATGCTTAGTAATTCAGGGCTAGGCACTATAAACAGATTCGCAGTGACAATAAATTCACTGGTTTTTAGCCTTCAGCCTAAGAATCAGTGAATTAGCGAATCGACGAACCATATACCACAACGAATACACAACATGCTTGATTACTCAGAATACTTCAAAATATTTATTGGCTTGTTAGCGATCATCAATCCATTCGGAGCGATACCGCTATTCATCACCATGACTGCCGGTGAGAACAAAACACAGCGCCGCAAGACGATCAACATGGTGGCCGTTGGGGTAAGTATCATCCTGTTGATGGCGCTGTTTTTCGGTGATCTACTATTGCAATTTTTTAGCATCACCATCGACTCGTTCAGAGTGGGTGGTGGCATCCTGATATTGTTAATGGCCATCGCCATGCTACACGCTAAAATCAGCCCAGTCAGGCAAACCGAAGAAGAAGCAAACGAGTCAATCGAAAAAGAATCGGTCGCCATCGTGCCACTGGCGATGCCATTGCTGGCCGGGCCGGGCGCCATTAGTGCCATAATACTCGCAACACATAAATCAAACGGCGTTGCCCACTATATGATCATCGCACTGGGCATTATGCTATTGAGTCTGGCAGTATGGGCAGTGCTGCGTTTATCGCCATGGATTGCCAGTCGCATCAGCGCGACCGGCATCAACATATTTACCCGTATCATGGGGCTGGTGCTGGCAGCGATTGCCATTGAGTTTATCGCTAATGGTATAAAGGGACTGTTTCCTGTGCTGGCCTGATTAAAAAGCGACAGGCAATCAGTACCGCCAAGAGCTTACTTAACAGCCTGTTAAAGAACAGGGCTCAACAGTTTAATCACATTCTGCATGATCCTCTGATGTCGTGGCCGTTGCTGCCATTGCTGCAAGGTTAGCTGTTGCGAATTTTCGAGAAGCCCTTGCTGTAGCTGGCGCAATTTTTCGGCGACTTCGGTACCATAAAAAATCACATTGATTTCAAAGTTGAGTGAAAATGAGCGAATATCGAAATTACTGGAGCCAATGAAAGCAAGCGAATCATCAATGGTCATGCTTTTGACATGCAGTAGCCCCGACTTAAACAGGTATATGTCTACGCCACTTTCAAGCAGTCTTTCATAATACGCGCGCGCCGCATTGCCAACCAGTATCTGATCGGAATTCAACGGCACAATCAATTCAACTTTAACGCCTTTTAACGCAGCAATTTCCAACGCCTCCAGAAACACTTCATCCGGCACAAAATAAGGCGTCGTGATGATGACCCGGCGTCGCGCCGAGTACAAGGCAGCAACAACTATACGTTGATAGTTTTCTGCCTCAAACAACGGGCCACTGGGCAGTGCCTGCACGGCATCGCCATTGTTA
>NVRQ02000094.1 GCA_002400905.2 Gammaproteobacteria bacterium
AATGTGGCTCTAGCAAATAATCGCTCTGCATAGCTTAAAACAGGCTGCGCGGTCTTGGGCAGCTTAATATCGTAATGCTGTAAACGCCACAACAAGGGTGCAAGATAGCAATCAATCATCGTAAACTCGCTACTCATGAAGTAAGGCGCCTGGCTAAACATGGGTGCCAACACCGCCAAACCATCGCGAATTGAACGCCGCGCTTCCTCGCCCTCACCCTTGCTACCACGCTCAATTGCATCTGTCGCACAATACCAATCGCGCTCAATGCGGTAAAGCATAAGACGCGTCTTCGCCCGTGCCACAGGGTCAATCGGCATCAATGGTGGGTGCGGGAAACGCTCATCGATATACTCGACAATTAGACGCGAATCATACAAAGCCAACTCCCGGTCAACCAAAGTAGGCATCATTTGATAAGGGTTAAGCTCAAGCAAATCTTCAGGGTAATCGCCATCTTCTACATCCACGATATCGATAGCAATATTTTTTTCGGCAACTGCCAACCGCGTGCGGTGACAGCGAGAACAAAGCGCATAGCAAAACAGCGTCATTCCAGGCCGCTTACTCAGCGCTAAAGTCACAAAATTCCTCGATTGAGTATCTCAGTAAACATATTCCGTGCAGTATAACGCATCGAGCAAAAACTCTTTGCTTAACGCATGCCACGCTGGTCTTTTATTGCATCATAGGCCTGTTTAATCTCATGGGTTTTCTCCGCAGCCAACTTCATCATCTCTTCCGGTAACCCTTTTGCCACCAATTTATCAGGGTGATGTTGATTCATTAGCCGTCGATACGCTTTTTTCACCTCAGCATCGCTAGCATCGCGCGCCACATCAAGCACCCTATAGGCATCGGCCACCGACGGTCGTGATGAACCCGCCGCGCTATGCGGATCAAAATGCGCTTTAACCATCGCCTCAAGATGCGCAAACTCATGATCTGAAAAACCAATACCGGCACATACACGGTGCAAGAGATCACGCTCAGAGCGACTGTAGTCTCCATCTGCATGTGCAGCCGAGATTTGAATCTCCATAAACATACGCAATAAAGTGGTTCGGCGATGACATTCTTGGCGAAATTGCGCCAACACTTCCTCCAGAGGAAAGGTATCATCGCGCCCTTGGTTGAACAGTTCACGTGCCAATTTTCGCTGATCATCCGTGAGATTCATACGTGCCATGACTTGATTCGCCATGTCGATCTCATCCGCCGACACAGTACCATCAGCCTTAGCAATATGGCCCATTACAGCAAACGTCGCGGTAAAAAAAGCCATTTGTACACGCTCATTGGAGGCCTGGCCGAGGCCACCTTCAAGCACAGTGAACTTATCTAGCCCACGATCAAGGTTATGACCCAGCGCCGCGCCAAGGACTGCACCCAGCGGCCCACCTAGCGCGAAACCGAACGCGCCCCCAACAATTTTCCCCCACCAACCCATTAGGACCTGTTAACCCATTTCAGATCGCAGCGACGGCAGCTATTTTCCCGTCCGCCAAGGCGCAGCGATCGCCGTGTACTTACCGTACACAAGTGAGAGGTAACGTAGGCGGGCGGGAAAATAGCACCGTCCCCTCGGGTGACACCCCAAAGGCACGTAGCCCGTCCAATTAGGCCAGCCAGCGTTGCTCGTCGTTTATTTAAAATCACTCAATCTCTCTCCTTTCGCCTTGCTTGGCCTAATTGGGCGCGGCAATGCTGCGTTCTGAAATGGGTTAACAGGTCCTTACCTATCTTTATTTACTCAAGTTTGCCCTCAACTCGCCCGATAACCTTCACATCAGCAATGCTGATTGAGTTGAAGAAAAACGTAACCGTCAACTAAGGAGCCTCTGAGGTGTCATGGTCCGATGTCTGATGGCTGAAATCATCCATTCAGCCCAGAATTAATCAGAGGTTTCTTAATAAAAAATCAAGCTCAAAGCATAACGCATGTGATGAACCAATGCCGCAAATAGAATTAACTAAAGCCGAACCAGGAATGGTGCTCGCTGCCGACGTCATTGGGCCGGGAGATAGAATTCTTGTCACGGCCGGATCTGAGCTGTCGGTACGACAAATTGAATTACTCAAAACACGCGACATTACCGAAGTCGATATACACGAAATTGCGCCGCCAGCTGGCGTAAAAGAAATTAGCTCAGAACTCTTGGAGATGATGGCACACCGGTTTCGCGAAAATGGCGACCACCCCTTCATCAACGAACTCAAAAGAATCTGGCTCGAAGAGGCCAGCAAAAAATAATGTCCCAGCTAAATCCACGCGAACTCATTGTCGGCAGCGTAGAGCTCAGCTCGCTACCAGAGATCTACAGTCAGATAAATGATTTGGTCGATGACCCGTATTGCTCAGTCAATGACATCAGCAAAATCATCAGCAACGATCCGGGCCTAACAACGCGCTTACTCAAACTGGTCAACAGCCCTTTTTATGGCTTTCCTTCGCAAATTTCTACCGTTGCACGCGCGATAGCCATCATTGGCATGCAAGAGCTACGCGACCTCGTTCTTGCCACATCAGTCACGCGCATGTTTACCGGTATCCCCAGCGACCTCGTCAATATGTCACAGTTTTGGCGCCAAAGTATCTATTGCGGCTTAGTCTCTCGTGCGATTGCCAGCCACTGTAACAATCAAAACCGCGAGCGACTTTTTGTTGCGGGCATGCTACATAAAATCGGCGCCCTAGTGATCTATAAAAAAATCCCTGAGCTCTCACGCGAAGCGATTAGCCGCGTACAATTCAATGGAGAAATATTGTACCAAGCAGAAAATGACGTCATCGGCTTTAACTATGCTGACGTTAGCGGCGAATTAATACGCCAATGGAAACTACCAAAAAACCTCGAAACCGCCATCGAACACCACCTGTTTCCATCAGATAGCCTAGATGATAGCGGCGACACAGCCATTATCCACCTTGCCAACCTAATAACCACCGCATTGCAATCCAGCAATGATGAAGTCATTCCTCCACTTGACGAAAAAGCCTGGACCAATGCAGGCTGCGCAGTCGAATTACTCAGTTCAATCATAGAAGAAGCCAATACTCAGCTCGCAGAAACCTATTCTCTCGTGCGCTGCGACCATTAGCATAATCACCTAACGTACTGATTGATAATCATACCAACAACAAAATGCACTGATAGCCTTGGCCTTTTGCTCGTTCGTGGTAGAATTCTTATCCTCCTGGGGCAAGTACGTGGGGGGCAAGCACACGAATAAATTGATGAGGATAGAAGCATCATGGGTAAACTAGATCACTTCGCGTTTCTAATGGGACTCGTATTTTTCGCCGGTATGGCTGGCTTCGCCGGGCTTGATAATAATGGTGAATTTGTCACCATATCATTGTTGTTTTTTGTCGCGCTCTATATAGGCTTAGCGTTATTTGCGCCACGCAAAAAAAACACTGCTTAAAATAATATCAAAAGCGTAATAATAAAGGCCTCTACTCGGGGGCCTTTTTATTTCTCAACATTACAATGCCCGCGCCGAGCCAACCACCCAATGCAGACAGGAAAACAAAATGATCATCGCGATTAGCGTACACCTGCTCGCCGCAGTCGTCTGGGTTGGCGGAATGTTTTTTGCCTATATGGCCTTACGCCCCGTTGCTGCAAGCCTACTTGAACCACCCTTACGCCTACCTCTGTGGACACAGGTCTTTAAAAAATTCTTCCCATGGGTATGGATGGCTATTCTACTATTACTAATTTCAGGCATTTGGATGGTCTTTGCACACTTTGGCGGTTTAAATTCAGTCGCCTTACCCGTACACCTCATGATCGGCTTAGGTGCCATCATGATGCTCATATTTATGCACATCTATTATGGTCCCTTTCGCCACTTACAAACTGCCGTAGCAATAGCGGACTGGCAAACCGGTGCCGCCAAACTCAATCAGATTCGAAAACTAATCGGCCTAAACCTCATCATAGGCTTAATCGTTGTCGTCATTGCCTCAGCAGGCAAAACCCTCTAACCCATACCACTCTAGACATCCGGCTCAAATTTGATCAGAATAAGTCTGAGCGATTAGCAACCTCCATATGGAATGGAAGAATAACGAAAGAAGGGATTACTCATGCTAAAATTATTTCATGTCGCACTAGCCAGCTTACTGCTAACCGCATGCTCCTCAACCCCTACCAACCTCAGTAAACCCTACAAACTGGCCTTCCAAGCAAAGTACGGTCAAGGCAAGGCAATAGAACTAGAAATTTCCGAAAATGCAGCAGACAAATTAGCTTTTATTGACGGCGCAAAAGTGGGCTATATTCAATCATGGAATACGCTAACACTTGAGCGCCGTCTAACGCTCAAAAAACAAATAGAAATAGAACGCGACAATGAATCACTAAAGCATAACAACGAATTATGGCGCCGCTATGGATCAATACTTGAGACAAAAAAGATAGCACGCTATCTCAATAAATATAGCGAACCGTCCATAGCAGCAACATCCTATAACTCGTTTGAACATGGCCGATCCATCGGCATCGATCTAGCCGCTCGCGACATTATTAAAATCCGCCAAAAGGAAGTTGAATAAAGCAGATCGCAACGACACTCATTGCGCTACATATTTCAATAGCACCGCCTCCTGATCTTGAAATAACTGATAGTTGTGTTTACCCTCTTCGTTAATGTCTTTTTGTATCCAGGCAGCTCTAAGGATGTCATGAACCCATCGATGTTCAGCCCAGTTACCTCCCGCAGACTTAACCACTTCAATTTCCAAAGTATGAAGCCCTGCGATCTCGGTAACGCCACGCATCATCTTACTCAAATCACTTAACGACATTTCTTCTTTGTTATCTGCTTTATCAGCTAGTGCTTTAAATTGATTCGATTTCTCTAATTGCAACTCCTCCGTACGCTGCATGACACGAATGTATTCATTGACTTGTTTCTCACTTAGCCGACCATCTTTAGGTGGAGAAAATTTATCCTTTTCAGCCTCATCCATCAGCTCAACTTGGCGAGTAATCCCACCCAAAAACCCGGAATTTGAAGAAGAATTGAAGCCTCCTTCATCGGTCATATCAGCAAATCCGTGATCCCCCATCAAAGGCATAGCCAAACGGCCCAGTGTCATGGAAAGAATAAACAACACCACAAACGTCGCCAACAGAGAAAGAATATAATGGCCCACGCGCCTGTCACTCGGCACATCAAGATAAATGGGGATAACCTTCCAGAGCAATATAAAGGCATAAACAAACAAGCCTAACGACAATAGGAAACCTATCCATGGCAGCCAAGTCACGGCCTTGCCAACATACCCAGGAATAAAAGCAAAAGTCGTTGCTGCCAACCCAAACGCAAAATTATTTTTACCACCAAAAGCCCCAGCTAGAGCACTGATAACAAACGCCACGACACCGGCCGTTATCACCATCATCACAATACTAACAATCGTTGAGATAATCGTCGGCCGAAAAGAGCCTAAAAAAGAAGTATCGCTCCCGAGGAAACCCAAGATATACGCCGCGACAGCAGCAACAATAATCAATGGTCCGGTGAGAAGAAAAGCCGTTGTCCGCCAACACCCCGCTTCGGGTAAATAACTGCGCCACGTTTGCTCCGAATCGAACAAACCGCCTTTGACCAAGCCCAACGTTCTGTTTAAATCGATCATGGATCCCCCCCTCTTGTACAATTTTAGACTGTAGGAAACTTCTACCACAGCCTGCGAGAAATCATCTCATTGGCGTATATTTAATTTTAGCAGGAAATAAACCTTCGCAAACAACTAACAGACACAAAAAGGCCCAATAATGGGATCTTTATTACGAATTAGAGCCGGCCAAAAGGTTAATTGCGGCAACCGATATGTTTTTGGGAATGTTCAGAACTAACCTTAATTTGAATCGTACTGATGGAGGTGAAAATCTTGGGGGGAACTCAATATAAAGTCTCACAAAAGCATCGTCACAATAGATTTCTATTCCTCTGCAATGACTCACTATCAAGACCAGCAGAAAATAATCATAAATCAAAGACCTGACCCTGATTTCCCGGGTGCAGTTTTACTTGGCCACTACAGGATTATGGTGTCATAGGGTGGGTCGATGTAGAGGCACTTCACCTTGCCGGCATACAGCGGCAACAGTGCCTTGAGAGCTTTCAGGTTATTGCCCTAAATCAGCATGTTTTCGTTGTTGGGGTCACCATAGGAGAGACTTTTACCCCTTGCAACAAACGGTAAGGCACTTGTTTTGCGGTGCGTACCGCTTCGCCTTTGTTTAACCAACCAAGGATAGGCATTTATCGACCTTTTATTATTCTAATGCCAGCCCATATTGGACGATCTTGCCAACCTTTAGGAAAACCCATTGCTTCAATATTCACAATCGAGTGTTTTTTAAGCAATTCCACCAATCGTGCTTGCCAATGATGACCAGGACTAATCACGTTCATAAAGTGTTGTAGTAACACCAATGTATTATAAAGTTGCTTAGGTTGTTGTAGATTTAAACTCTGATTCAGTAGTTTTGGTTTTTTTGGTATTCTTGCCTGAAAACCTACACGCCTATTCCAAAGTCGGCCATGATGAGCACATATATTCCTTACAATAGTCAAATGATGAAGGAACGAAGTCAACACGACCTCATCAATTTCATAGATTGCCGCGATAGCTTGCCTGTCTTTTCCTCGAGTAAGTCCTGACACCCATTTTGAAAGCTGGCCTAATGACATCACTTCGACAACGGCCCATATTGGTGGAAGTTGCGGTTCTGTGTATTTCTCTCGATAGTGAGAAACAAACACTTCTTTGCTACGCCCTAATTCTTCTTCTACATGACTAATACAGCGTGCGTAGTTAAAACTGCTTTTGAATACCGATTGATCAAGATAAGCATGTGGGCCGTGCTCATATGCAAGATGGTAGGCCCATTGCGTACGAATCGAGACCTCTAGCCGCTCGATAGCATCCATGACTAAAAGTCTTAACTCTCTATCGAATACATACAGGCTCACCACATCATCAAAATGAGTGCCGGAAGAAAATGTATGCGTGTGATGATCGGACTCGAAAGATAGCCAATAAGCGCCGAGCCGGTAGTAATTAAGGTGGGTAAGGTAGTGGTGAGCATAATCCCTGTCTGGGACGCGCATGCCCCGCTCAACGAGCAAATCGATTTGTTGATCTACAGTAGTGGCGGGTTTAGAAAATCTCAATTTTCACAGATCAAAAAAAGTAACCCCCCATGGTGCGCTTCCAAGGAGAGGCGTGGGGGGTGTTGTTACGGTTATTATCGGTCACTCCTCCCTGTTTCTCAAGAAAAACTTATTCTTAGACGAATATTATGGAGAATAGTTGAAAACGTCTATGCGCGAGAGCTGAGGGGAGATTATTTTTTACCCCTAAAGCCCGTGTCTACATATTGTCCACATGAGAAAGTCCGCATTGCGCGGACTCTCATAACTACTTGAATTCATGGAGCTGGCGAGAGGATTCGAACCCCCGACCGGCTGATTACAAATCAGCAGCTCTACCAACTGAGCTACACCAGCATATTCTTAAGTATTGATACTTACGAACAACTTCATTGGGAATGAAGATGTGCGTATTCTACCCGAGTTTTCACAAAACTCCAGCCTCACGGCAAAATGTTTTTTTCAAGACAGGCCAACTGTCCTGTCGAACACCGTCAATCAGTGTCAGTTCTTGCTCTGGCCTCAAGGTTATATCGATCCAATGCTCAGGAACCTTAATCACTCTTGGCTCCGTACGCGTATAAAAGCCGATATTGGAAAGCGCAACCTGACGCCGGCTAGCCCGTTCTTTGGTGGTATAAACACCGAGAGAAACCCAATGACGAACGCCTGACTCGGAAGACAAAGCAACATCGTTGATACCACGTCTTTTTAATTCAGCTATTTGTTTACGTGCGCTGCGCAAACCATCGCTGGGGATATAAACCCAATACCCCCCTGCTTCATGCCGCTCTGTCAGACTGGTGGTCACTTGAATAACCTGCGCTTGCAAGCGCTGAGCTGCCAATTCAGCCTGGGCTGATTCGGCGAACGGCCCTAACGTATAACAATGTGACTTTAGTGTCACTGGCAACTCAATATCGTCAATTACATCGCCGACAAAACCAACCACCTGTTTCACCTTGGCTTCAACATTTTGCCGCAGACTTTGATCACTATCGCTCGCTGATGGCTCACTGTTCTCCCCCTCAAGCTCATCATCTTCAGAAACAAAGAGCGGCGACTGGAGCTCGACATTTGGTGCCAACGCCACTTCTATCGGGTCTTCAGATAGTGGCGCAGTTGCTTTTCCACTCGCTTCAACACCCATTTCATCCAGGGTAAGAATAACCTCGGCCTGGGTGACGTCTTGCTGTGCTTTTTTTCCAGCAAAAACTGTTGATCGGTTAAGGTTGGTATACAACCAAAGACCAATAATTAGATTTACAGCAAGCAGAAATAATGAGACTTTTTTCATCATTGATTAACCGAAATAAGCATCCCTTGAAACACCCAATCTTTTTCATGATGCGCATGTATTTGCAGCAGCGGCCGAATCAGCTCGGCATCACCACCGGTGATAATACAACGGGCATCACCTCCCAGCTCTTTTTTCATGTCGACAATAATCGCATCAATGGCTTTCGTTACCGCATACAGCGTACCGCAATAGACGCCTGATTTTGTTGATCTATTCACAGATGACAACGCATTTTGCCCAGGGTGCTCGATAGTTATCGCGCCCATCTGGTTAAGCGCATTACGCATTGTTGTCACTCCAGGCAAAATGCAACCACCCAGATGAGTGCCATTTGCCTTAATTGCATCCACTGTCACCGCCGTACCACAGTCTATAATGCACGCAGCACCGCCAACTAAATGATGACTAGCAAGCAAATTCATCCATCGATCAATACCCAGGTCTTGATGGCGGTCATACGCATTGACGACACCTAGCTCTGCTTTCGATGTCGTTAAGTACGTCGGCGGGCACAGCCAATGCTGCTTTACCCAAGATTCAATATGGCGGACAGGAACCGCAGTCAAACCATTGGCGATCACAACTCGCTCAGGCGTTTCGAATTCCGCCCAGTGCTGATCCAACATAGCAAGCTGATCTAGATTGGTATTTAAACCTGGCCTCAGCTCATGTGAAACAGCGTCTTGCTCAGACAAAATGCCGCCCTCAGCAATGGTCCACTTTATTCGTGTATTACCAATATCAACGAGTAAAATCATGATTGGAAGTGACTGTGTTTTATTTTTCCGAGTTCTAATTCTCCGGAGTGGAAGGCTCGTACTGTATCGCCCTGTAACAACAATAAGGCACCGGTCTCATCAACTCCCTGGCTAATCCCTTTGTGCAGGTTCTCACCTAGTCGCAGCGCTACCGGTTTATTGCACGACTGATCACGTTTGGACCATGACTCTTTGAATACAGAGAAACCGTACTCATCAAAATGCTGACATGTCTCAACCATTTCTGATATCAGATCTGCGGCGAGCTGATTACGTGATGGGACACGCGCAAACACCGTTTTTATATCGGTTGCAGGTTGGTTAATACGTTGCTGAATATCTGAAGGCAGATTTACATTCACACCGACCCCCATCACTATATCAACTGGACCATGAGCCTCTCCATGCATCTCTACCAAGATGCCCGCTAATTTTTTATCTGCGACAACAATATCGTTAGGCCATTTCACACTGACACCCGCATCATTGCCCAAAGAGGCACACCCCGCTTCAATAGCACGAATTACCGCAATCGCCAACGCCAAAGTCAGGCCCGACATTGCTGCTGCAGAACGTTGAAATCGCCAGCTTAACGACAAAGTAATACTACCAAAAGGAGCGAGCCACGGCCTTCCCTGTCGACCACGTCCTGCCGTTTGCTGCTCGGCGATAACGACTTGTCGCAAGGACGAGCCAGTGTGTTGCAGTAAGTAATCGTTCGTTGACTTGAGCGTAGGAAACAACAGCAGATCGTCTAATAGGTCACGACTTTTAGCGCTAATCGCAGCGTTAATACGCTCTCGATCAAGCAGCTCAATACCAGATGTCATGCGATAACCTTTACCTCGCACCGCATCAATTACTAGCCCACAGGTGCGCAAGGAGGCTATATGCTTCCACACGGCTGTACGACTTAAACCAAGCTCTGTGGCAAGCTGCTCACCTGAACAAAACTGGCCCGTGGACAGCCGCTGGACTAATTGCTGTCGAACAATGTGTCTACCCACTAACTGAGACATAATCTATCGCCAAACAAAGCTGTCTTACAACGCCAACTGTAAACTGAGATCTTTGCACGACGTAGATTTTTCGTTAGGGCAAGGCAAAGGTCTCAAACTATCACCTGACTACTGTTGCTGAGGAATATCTCTAAGCAAAAAAAGCCAGACACAAACGTATCTGACTTTTCATATAGTAACTCAACACGTCGCCGAGCGACGCCGTAATCCGTTTTCTAGCTTAATACGTTAGTAGCAAGAAAATACAAACCTGTGACCACTACCGCCAAGAAAACAATCAAAATCAAATCATCACGTGACGCCATACTAACCTCCACAAAATTAACGATAACACTGCTTAAATTTATACGCGTACGATAGCAGAATCAATGATCGTGCTCAAGCAACATGCCCAAACAATACACCCCAAAAAAACTCTATCTTCGCGTAAATTCCATAAAAACCACTAAAATTTGGCAAATCGCATCAATTCTCTTGAATCCTCCCCATTAATCTCGCAATGAGCGAAAACCCTAGCCACCAGGTAATTGCCGCAACCAAGACTAACACCACCACGATAGGGCCAAATATCACAGGCGCTTTCAACATTGTCGTCATCAAGGAATCTTCATAGTAAAAAAACCATTGGTTTTTATCCGGAAACAACCACACATGCAGCTGATAGAACACCTCAACCGGCCCGACAATCAACACAATCACTGCCAACATGGCAAGTAAGGCCAACATCTTGATCGATAATCCAGACAGGCTGGGCATTTTCATCGCTTTTTTACCCGCCCACAGCAACAGCACTGCTGTAAGCAAAACTAACGCGATAGCACAACGGTTCATCCAATGAATTAGCTGTGCAACGTCTCGCATATGGGTGGTTTCAGCGTCAGTAAGCAGCGTGTCAATAGGCTCGCCCTTACTATCTTTATATTCAATGGTTGACAAGCCTTCGCCGCCACTGTTGATAGCGGCCACCAGTTCAGTCATTAAACGTTCATGCTCTAAACGATGAGTGGTTGCGAAACCCTTGCGGTTTTTATTCAGTGGGCCATATTCAGCAATGTTGTCATCAATACCAATTAGGTCGTACCACTGCGAATAGAAAAAATTAAACGGTGATAACAGATGCCAAGCAACAATCAGCGACAATAATAAACCTAATAATGCTGTCACCGCCCACAAAACAGAATTCATGCTACTAACACGCATCATGGCAACCAATTTGATGGCAAGCGACCCGTTTGCACCAAAGCCATCACGTCCATTGACAAGGCAACGCTGCTATGCACCAACACGCCACCCCAAATAGAGCGCGAACGCAAAGCGATAATCCCTAAGACCAAGCCAAATAATAGCGCGCCACTGGCCTCAAGCCATGGCTTGCTAAAATGAATCATTACGTAAGGGACTACCATAATAAATAAAGCGGTCGCACCAAAACGGCGATGACAAGAGTGCAATAGAAAACCACGGAAAAAGAACTCGAGAAAAACAAACTGCGCAATATAAATACATTCCCACAACAGCAAATCTAGCACGCTACGCTGCGCTAAACTATAAAATGGATAATGATTTAAAAAATCACTACGGTAGCTGGCAAAGTACGCAAAACTAACTACCAATAATGCGATAACAATACACCAAGGCAAATATCGGCCAACCTGATTCCAGGCAACACCATAGTCACGAACGCGCTCTTTAAATAGATATTTGATAACCAAAACAGGAATTACAACGTAGCCGAAAAAATGGCAAAGCCCCCACCATAATTCAGCAAACAGCGCAAAATATTGATGCCGACGCAACTCAAGATAGCCTTCTTGCCCAAGCCAGGCCTGTATCAAAGACTCAAAAACCACAAAAAATTTAAGGTAATGAATCGCCAATAACACCACTACCGTCACCAGCAACGCAATAAGTGGCCGCCAATCATCATTGGGCGCTAAAGCGCGTTGCTGGGCCGCATCACGCTCAATAGCAAAGAACTCTGTTTTAATCACCCGTAACGGATTCAACGACACCTTAAGACCCTAGCTAATACTCATATTTTTATATTATAAACAATCAGTTGCGAATTTTGTTAATCATAGCAACAGACTGTTTCAGCCCATTAACCATAACTATAGGTAGAAAACTTACTATTCATATTAACAATAACTCTTTTCCCCAAACCACAGTTAGAGGCACAATGACTGCTCGGCACGACAACGGGGAGGATACAGCATGATATGGGTAATGTTATTCACCGGTATATTATTGGGCTGGATTGTGGAATGGGTCATCGACACTTATCGTTATAACCGAATGATCGAGCGCATGCAAAGTGATCATAACCACGCTATCATAGATATGACCAACCGCTACGAAGCCACTTTGGAAGAAGAACGACTCCTGCACGATGATCGCCTAAATAAACTACAAGAACGTCACCGCTCCGAACTTAATATTACCGAAGTCGAATATAACACCCGCATTAGCGAGCACACCACGACGCATCGGCAAGAACTAGAAGCCAATCAACAGCGCCTGCAAAGCGAACTTGAGTCACGTGATAGCGCCTACGCCGATGCCAAAAACGTATTAGAGCAAGGCTATAGGGAAGAAGTCGCCAAGCTTAAATCAGACTACGAACAACGTCTACGCGAAACTGGCGCTAGCCTGCGCTCGCAATACGAACAAGATCATGAACAGCAACTCATCAACTTGCGTGAAACACATAACGACGAGCTAAACGGACAAGAAATACGCATACGCTCTGAATACGAAGACGAGCTTACTCAGGCGCGACAAAACAACCTCAGCGCAAGCCAGCAGCAAATTGATGAGCATGATGCGCGACTAAAACGTGACTTTGATTATGCACTGCAACAAAGTAATGCCCAACACCGTATCGAATTTGCAGCGCTAAAGGGAGATTACGAGCAACGCATAGATGAATTAACACTCTTAGCACGCTCACAAACTATCGTTACCACCGAGCCTGTGGCCTCATATGGTGGCAACGGTGCGATCAGTCATGTCAAAGCCGATACGCTCACCATAGACGACTTAACCGTCATTGAAGGTATCGGGCCTAAAGCCAACAACCTGTTACACGACGCTGGCATCAATTCTTATCGTGACTTGGCGCATGCAGATATTGGTACGTTACAGCACATTCTCGATGATGCCGGCTCACGCTTTCGTCTCCTTACCCCCGCTACGTGGCCACAGCAAGCTAACCTCGCGGCTGAAGGTCACTGGGATGCATTAGCACAGCTCAAAGATCAACTTGATGGCGGAAAACCCGCTCACTGAGCAGTTAACTAAAACAGATAAAGAGAGAAATAAAGAGGAGCACACATGCCATCAGCTAGAGAATTTTACGACGAGTATACCTACAACAACTATAAATTGGTTGTCGCCATTTTTTTGATGATTACCATTTTGTCACTAGTATTTGCTGTCGGACCCGGCGCCGCTTAATAAATTCAAACCAATCACCACACCTAGTGCAGGTCATCCCTTGTCACGAATAGTTTTGTGAAGTATTGCGGCGATCGAATTTTGTATACTGATTCAGGTGACTAATCTGAAAGCAGAAAAACTCTAATGTCCAAGTATCGCAACGCACCATTCCCCAGCAACACCCTTCCCAGCGGCATCCCTTATATTATTGGTAACGAAGCTGCCGAGCGTTTTAGCTTTTATGGCATGCGTGCCATCTTAGTCGTCTTTATGACACAGTATCTGCTTGGCGAAAATGGCGAACTTGCCGTTATGAGCGAAGACGATGCCAAAGGCTGGTATCACTATTTTTTATCCGCTGTTTACTTTACTCCTCTGCTCGGCGCAATACTTGCTGACGGCATCTTGGGTAAATTTCGCACCATTATTTTACTATCGATTGTCTATGTCATCGGTCACTTCGTTTTAGCCTTAGATGAAACCCACTGGGGCTTAGCCGTTGGACTAGGGTTAATTGCTTTAGGTGCTGGCGGCATCAAACCCTGCGTCACCTCCCACGTTGGTGATCAATTTGGACACAGCAACCAGCACTTACTCAGCACCACCTACGGTTGGTTTTATTTTGCTATCAACCTCGGCGCGTTCATCTCATTTTTGCTCACGCCATGGCTGCTAAAACACTATGGAGCCAGTGTCGCCTTTAGTGTGCCAGGCATACTGATGCTCATCGCCACAATCGTTTTTTGGGCAGGAAGAAACAAGTTTGCACATATTCCACCGCAAGGCAGGGGTTTTATTAAAGATGTCTTTAGCAAAACCGGCTTAGCCACGATTGGTAAACTCGCCGTGGTCTACGCTTTTGTTGCCGTGTTCTGGGCGCTATTTGATCAAACCGGTTCATCATGGGTGCTGCAATCACAGCAAATGGATCGCATGGTCTTTGGCTATGAATTACTGCCTTCACAAATACAATCTGCCAACCCCTTGCTGATCATGATCTTGATTCCCTTGTTCGCCTTTTTTATCTATCCAGCAATCAATAAGATATTCCCCCTAACAGCAATGCGAAAAATCGGCATAGGCCTAGCCCTAACGGCCCTGTCTTTTATTATCATCACCTGGATACAAAGCCAAATCGATAGTGGCCAAACACCCCATATCAGCTGGCAATTACTGGCTTATATTATTATCACCGCAGGCGAAGTCATGGTCTCCATCACCTGCCTTGAGTTTTCTTACACCCAAGCACCACGTAGCATGAAGTCATTTGTCATGGCCCTGTTCTTCATGTCTGCAGCCATAGGCAATCTCTTTACTGGCACCGTCAACTTCTTCATCCAAAACCCCGATGGCACGAGTAAACTCGAAGGCGCAGACTATTTCATCTTCTTCACACTAATCATGCTAGTGACCACACTATTATTTACACTCTACGCACGCTTCTACAAAGAAAAAACCTACATCCAACACGAAATGATTAATAATGAAAAGCTAACATGACAATACAAAAAATCGGCCCGCCACGCCTCGCCTTCTTTATCGTCTCGTCCGCTGTCAGCTGGATAGGGTTAACTGGCTTTACCAACGCGCACCCCAAGCATTAACAAGAATTTCGATAGACTGATTCGAGCACTAAACTCAAAATGATATTTATTGTATTAACGGCGTTATTGCTTATTGCAAGCTTATTCCCTCAATTTTGGGTTCGCCATGTCATGCGCAAATATCATAAAGAGCTTCCTGGCTTACCCGGCACTGGCGGCGAGCTAGCCCAACACTTAATCAATCGCTTTGAGTTAACAACGACCAAACTTGAAGAAACCACTGAGGGTGGCGATCATTACGACCCTACAACTGATACCGTTCGCTTAAGCCCAAGTAATTTCAATCGTAAATCTTTAACTGCCGTAGCCGTGGCCAGCCATGAAGTCGGTCATGCCATTCAATTTTTGCGCAAAGAACCCATCTCTCAGTTACGCGGCAAATACATCCCTCTATCTATCATGTTGCGCAAGACCGGCACCTATCTGCTGCTAGCCTTACCTGTCGTAACGATATTACTTAAGGCACCTGTAGCGATTGGCCTATTTATCGGCCTGAGCTTATTAATGCAACTTGCAGGGGTGTTAATGTACTTAGTTGTGTTACCAGAAGAATGGGATGCTAGCTTTAACAAGGCATTACCTATTTTAATAGAAGGTAATTATCTCCCTGACCATCAACTCGGCCCCATTCAAACGGTTCTGAAAGCGGCTGCGCTAACGTATTTCGCTTCGGCCCTTGCTGATATATTAAACATTGGGCGTTGGCTCATGGTATTACGGCGATAATCATTTGAACTCACTGCTGTCCCGTTAACTTTCACAGCAAAGCCATTTGCTGGGTCGCCTCTGAGCAGTGCTCATCAGATTTCATTTTTCAAAAAAATTTAGCTGCAATAAGCATAATATTTGCTGCGTACCTCGCTGTCACTTTGACTGGAACTTGAAAAAAACCAATACACGCACAGCGCGATCCATATCTGGGTCATGACCGAGTTCTTGCTGCTTCCCACAAATAATTTGATTTTCAGGTTTTGTTTGATCCATTTAAAGAACAACTCAACCTGCCACCTTGCCTTATAAATATCGACAATGATTTTCACGGGAAGCTTGAAACTATTCGTCAGGAAAGACATAACACTTGCCTGTTTCCGCCTTTCGATAGGCGATGCTTTGATGTTAAACGGGGCATTTTTTTGCGGTCTGAAGCCCAGTGAGCTCGATGCACCCCGAAGGCACGTAGCTCTGACGCAGATCAAACCCTTGTTCTTTAATACGGCACGACGACAGCTCACTTGATTCTTTACAACGTGCCCCTGGGTGCACTGCTCTTGAGTCGGGTAACAAAGTAAGTACCCTTGTCTCTCAGCGTCTTATACCACTCATAATCGTTATGGCCCTTATCCACGACGACGATGTTGCCTTTCGAAAAGTCCAATGTTCGACCCACCGTCACATCATGATGCTTGCCTTCGGTCACGGTGACAAACTCGGGCAAGCACCCTGCATGGTTGAGGCCAACATGCAGTTTTATCGCGCCTTTCGTCGACCGAAAACCCGCCCATGGAAAACCGACAGACACAGGTCAATCGTTGAGGCATCGAGCGGTACAGTGGGTGATTAAAGCGAAAATCATGCCCTGGAGCCACGCCTTGGCAACGGCTCAACAATTTTCCAAGCAAGGCCTCATAAAGCATATTAGGCTTTGCTCCAAAAAAAAGGTGATCCAATATTCCGCTCCCTCTATAATGTAACTGAAGTCGAAATATCACCACAAAAAGATAGCATTTTTGAGGAACCAGTCGGTTATGAATTCATTAATCGACAATAGTCTCCTCCAACCTCCCAGACTTTCTTTCTTAATCTAACCCAACATCAAAAATTATCTAACCCCAAACAACACCTCTTTAACTAAAGGTACCGTCAACCCCCGCTGCTTCACCATAGAAAACTTATCCAACCTATCTAACAAACTAAACAAACTATGTGTATCCCGCTGCGCACGGCTCACTAAGTAATTCGCCACATCATCAGATAACGTTAAACCGCGCATTTTTGCTCGCTGCTGCAATGCGGTCTTTTTTTCATCATCATTTAATACCTGTTGCTCAAAAATTAAACTCGCGGCGAGACGA
>NVRQ02000095.1 GCA_002400905.2 Gammaproteobacteria bacterium
AATAATACAGCCGGGATAGACCCATTTTTCTTTGATTTGAGTGCAGGGATCCACACCTTAAGTTTTTACCACCGCGAAGATGGCGCACGCCTAGATCGCCTTGAGCTTATTCTGATACAAGCTAATGATAATGGTGGTGATGTAGTAAATTTATTTAATGAGGCTCTCTATTCACAGGTATTAGTTTCATCGTCGATTGGTATTGGTGATGAGTATCAAGCAACAGATGAAATTTTAACAAATGGATGGGTGGCTTCTGACGCTAATCCGTTTATTGATTTAACCTTTGATAACCCAATAAGCTTGAGCCGAGCCTCTATCTTCGGTTTACCTAGTTTATTGAATCAAGTTACTTCGGCAACGATGAGTTTCAGCTTAGGGGGTAGCGCTGTTTCGAACCCTATCCAAATAGGAGCATTGCCTAACGGTGGTGAGCCGTTTGATATTGTAGTTGAACCTACGCTATTAGTGGACTCTATTCGTGTAAGCATAGATAGTTTTATAGGTTCACCCGGTTTGGCAGAATTGCAGGTTTTTACGGCTTTACCTCAATCTCAAGAAATTATTTTCCAAGATTATTTTAACAATTCCAATATTGGGGCATCATTCCCTACTGTTGGAGCTTGGTCCCAAGTAAATGAGTGTGCTAGTAGTGGTGATGGCAGAAGAGCGCGTTGGACAGAATTGAGCTCGCCAATTGGAAATGGCGTAGATAATGCCTTATATCAAGATGAGGCATGTTTTGACACGGATGAGCTTAATAGTGTTATTACAGGTACGTATCGCTTTATAAACTCTGGATTATCCGAGTTTGATCTGCGAGTACGATTAAGAGCGGAAGCAGTCAACGTGTCTACGGACCCTTTTTCGCATGGCATTATGGGCGTTATATTTAATCGTACAAATAACAATAACTATTATCGCTACGAGATAGGTCGTCTTGGTGGTGAGCGGACGTTGTTGAAGAAGAATGATGGTGGCTTTACTGAACTTGGCAATAGCTCTTTAACCTACCCATTAGATGAGTGGGTAAATATTAGAATAGTACGCCAAAATGGTGTGATAGTTGTTTTTCAGGACGGAGAGCAAGTCTTGTCTGTTGCGGATGCTTCGGAAAATGGTACAGGAGTAGGTCTGTTTTGTGCAAAAAATAGCGGATGCCTTTATGATAACCTGATAATGCTTGCTCCATCGCCTCTACCTATATTGGGTCTAGTGTCACCGATTGAATTTTCTGTGGCAGGTGGTAATGCTATTGATATTGAGGCAGTTGTAACAGTAAATTCTTCTCAAGTTGGGGGGGTTGAATTTGCGATCGATGAAGGATTGCCTAGCGAAGTTATTTTGCGGGATGTGGATGGGCTGCCTCCATATAGTCAAAGTATAGTTTTTGATTCCTTGTCTGTAAATCACACGATACATGCTTATGCGCTCGATAGCGTTGGCATTGAAAGACTGGCTAATATTGAAGCTAGGGATGAATCACTAGCTATTGGTGTGAATGGTATATCTCTGCTTGTTTATGGCGATAGTATTTCTGAAGGACTGTTTGATAATGTTAGTTCTGATGATTTGGCTAATGTCGGATTGAATGCAGGCAGAGTTGATAGCAGTGGTTATGATCCTTTGTTGCTAGATTTGTTGTCTGGCGATAATTCTGATTTAACTGTTAGTGTTTTATCTGATGCGTATGCAGGAGAAGCTACTGCTTCATCTGCGACTCGCTTGCCCACGGCCTTGGCTCGTCAACCAGGTGTTGATTTACTGTTGTTTATGATTGGCACAAATGACCTTGCTGCGGATAGGTCGCTACCTTCAGGTCAAGGTGCTACAGTGAATACTACTTCTCCTTCTACATACAAAGATTACTTGCAGATAGTGATTGATGATGTATTGTCACGTGGCATAAAAATAATGTTGGCTTCGCCATTAGCACAGTTTAATAATCCTGCTCAAGTGGTTAGAGGTAGTGAATTTCGTTCAGTTATTTCTGAGCTGATAACAGAGAATGCTAATGTAAATGTTATGCAGGGCCCGGATTTGTTTCAGCGTTTCACTGCTGATGAGGCAAGCGGTGTTAATTTCCCTTCCTTGTTGGCCGATGAGCTGCATCCTACTGGAAATGGATACCAAGAAATGGCAAATCTATGGTGTCAGTTTTTGAATGGTGTTCTTGTTGAAAATATTACGTTTTCTTGTTCGCCTTGATCAAAGAAGTATCTTTGATATAAATAAAAAAAGGGTTCTCTTAGGTTTTACAGCAGATTGAGAGCGTCCTTTATCTGTTGTTTGCTCCTAACTGTCAGAGACAAGTGGAATGCGTTCTACGTGTTTGTCCCAGGAGGAATCTGCAAGCCATTTGGTGTTGTCGAATGCAGTGTTTCTCTTTTTATTGTCTAGGACTTTATCATAGATTTTATTAAGAGCATTAGCCGCGTCAGCTGCATTTCCTGCCTGATAAGAAGCGTGTTGCCACTCTTTGATTGATTCTTTGAAGCAACCTATATTAGGACAGACTACAGGTTTAGAATACGTAGCTGCTAATGCAATAAGCCCGGAGTTGAGGCCATGCTCCTGGCCTAGAAAAACGATATCAGCGCTATTGAGTAGATAGGGTATTTCTTCAGTAGGTATCGCTTTATGTAAGACTTTCTTTTTAGGTGAGCCAAATTTTTGTGCAACCATGCTGAGAAATCGATAATATAGCTTAGCAAGAGCATTTTTTCCTGGATTTTGATATCTACCAGCAATGAATAAAAACTTTGAATCAATTTTTAATTGATCAAATGCTTCGTTTATTAGATTGGTATTTTTGTAAGGTTTTTGCGTGCCAAAATTCAAAGTTACTATTTTTTCTGGTGGTATGTTATATTTTTTTCTGGCATCTAATTGAGGAATATTTCTATAGTGGATCAAATAATCGCCATGCGGGCACACAACATTTTTTTTATCTTGCGCGAAAGGATATATTTTTTGAACTAATTCAATAGATTTATTGCAGTGATGTAATAATATATCAGCATGGTTTAGTACAGTTTTATAGATATCTTTTTCAGTATTCGTATGGCTGCCATGTGGCTGTAAGTTATGAATGGTGTAAATAATTTTAACATTCCTGCTTTTATACCATGCCAGTCTATTTTTAATTGTTTGATGTATATCGGTTTTCTTGATGCCTTCGATAGATAGCCATTTATAAAGTCTTTCTGGCCAGTGAATATGTATAAAATCTGGTGTGTGGTTAGAAAAGAAAAAATTATGAGCATCGCAGATGACAGTATGTCCCGCTCTAATATAAGCGTTTATAAGTGATTCGATATATCCATTTTGTGATGGGCTTTCGGTTATTAGAATTATCACGTTTAGCTGATCATCTGGCAGTGTGTTGGGTGCCAAAGTTTAATCTATTAAACTTGAAATGGTAAGAGTTTTTATATATTTGTGCCCTAAGCATCACATACAATTCAAAGTGGGGTGTATGTTACCGCTATTTACATATGTCTAGGTTATAGATGCTGGCTAGTTAAGTGGGTTTAGAGTTTTTTGGTGGAGACCCAAAAGGCTGGTGTTTTTATATGATGGAATAAGGTGTAATGAGTTATGGTTGGTTATCCTAAAATATCGATAGTTACTCCATCTTATAATCAAGGAGAGTTTATTGAGAAAACTATTATTTCCGTCTTAAGTCAAGGCTATCCTAATCTGGAATACATTGTTATTGATGGAGGAAGTAATGATAATAGTGTGAATGTAATTAAGAAACATCAAAAAGAAATTAATTACTGGGTAAGCGAGAAGGATAATGGACAGGCTGGCGCTATAAACAAAGGGTTTGATCTTGCGTCAGGCACAATATACGGCTGGTTAAACTCGGATGATCAGTTGGAGCCAGGTACTCTATCTTTGGTTGCTGAGGAATTTGCTAAGTACCCGCAAGTAGACGTATTGGTTGGTCATGGTAAAAAGGTAAATCTATCAGGCGAAACAGTTTATTACAAAGAGCCTGAAGAGTTAACTTTCGAGAGCTTTTGTAATTGGATGAGCGGAGGTAACTTCATGCAGCCGTCTTGTTTCTTTAGGAGGGATGCTTGGGAACAGGCTGGCCCATTGGACGAGGCAATCAATATTGCCCTTGATGTAGATTTATGGTTGAAAATGGCGAAAAAGTTTCAATTTCAAAAGATTGATAAATTACTGTCAACCGCTTTAGTGCATGAGGGTGCTAAGACAACTGCGTTCGTTAATCGTATGAAGGTGGATTGTGCATTGGTTGTGGTGAAAGCAGGCGGTGAGAAGTATGTAAGGAAGCATTTGGATGAAATGGCTGATGAGCTTACCAGGTACGAAGGTTTATTTCGGGGGTTGTCGCGAAACCCTATTTTTAGGCTTATAAAGTTGTTCAAGCGATGGTAGGGGATTTATGATCGATTCGGTGCTTAATATTGAAATTGATTATGCCGATACCTGATTTGATCAGACGCAAGGTTGGGAGATGAGTTTTTCCATTTATTTCTCAAAATGTTGCTCCAGAAAAGCTAAATATAGCTTCCTATGTTGAAAGCAGCGTGTTTCAGTATTGTTTTTATAGGCCGATATGATCTCGGTAGCAGGTTTTGGTCAAGGATGGTAATTTCATGAAGATAGATTCGTGGTCAGATAAGTAAATTTGGAGTGTGCGGTGAGCAAAAAAAAGGTGGTTATTGTTGTTCCTATATCGAATCGATCGGAGCTGACGCCTGGTGAAGAGTCATCGCTAAAGCATTTGCGAGAGTATCTTGGACGCTACGATATATTTATTGTGGCGCCAGAAGGGCTGGACGTGGAATTTTCCGGCTTAAAAATAAAACGATTTAGCGCCAAATATTTTGGTAGTGTTGCAAACTATCAGAGAATGGTCATGTCAAGCGAGTTTTATAAGGTGTTTGGTGACTACGAATACATGCTAACTTACCATTTAGATGCGCTTGTATTTTCAGATCAGTTGCTTGCTTGGTGTGAGAAAGGTTATGACTTTATCGGAGCGCCTTGGGTAAAGCATGAGGGTTCACCTAATAACGGCACTATTTATGAGGGTAAGGTTGGGAATAGTGGCTTTGCACTAAAAAAAATTGATACGTTTATTCGTCTTTTTGATTCGAATGATTATGCATACAATGTTTTCAATTTCTGGATGCGTAAACACGGGAACAAGAGTTTTTTTCGAAAGCTGATTTATATGCCTAGTTTCTTTTTGGGTTTTTTTAAGCGATTTAATGGGGTTAAATGGGAAGTTGCTAATTGGGCTAGAAGTGAAGAGGTTTTTTTGCTTACTAGAGCTACACACTACTTATCGACGTATATGGTCCCAGAGGTTGGTGAGGCGCTTAAGTTTTCTTTTGAGATCGTTCCTAAATATTGTTATGAGCTAAATGACAGCAAGCTACCTTTTGGGTGTCATGCATGGGAGCGTTATGATAAGAAATTTTGGGAGCCTTATCTTCTTAAATGATTCTTTAAATTGGACTTTATTCTAGAGTAATATAGCTTTGCAGTTATCTTAAGATGCAGTGCAGTATGGAATAAAAAGTATTAGCTAATATGACAGGAAAAGCTAGATTGTTTCCATTATGTTTGATAGTTGGACATTAAACCTGAAAATTATTTTGTCTGGAGAGTGCGGCAGTGGAATTTTATACAAAAACAGCAGTTGACGCTGCCATTTTGGCAGGGAAACACCTTTTAAGTAAATATAAACGCCATCACATTGAAGTGTATGGCTCAGACACGCTGTCTGTTTCAAATAGAGGTTTGACAAAGGAGATCACCTCTTCACTTGATAACGAAGCTGATGAGATAATTATAGAACTAATCTCTGAGCGACATCCTGGGCACAATATTCTCACAGAAGAGACGGGTCAAATTAACAAAGATAGTCCATACACATGGGTTATTGATCCGCTTGATGGTAGTTCCAATTATGTCAATCACAATCCTTTTTTTGCCGTTTCTGTGTGTTTGGCTTATGAGAATACGCCCATTACTGGGGTGATTTTTGCGCCTTATATTGAAGAGCTTGCTGTGGCACGTAAAGGCCATGGTTGCACCTTAAACGGGCGGCCAGTTTACGTTTCAGATACGCTTGCTCTTGATAGGGGTTACATAGTTGGGTGCCCTGGCGGTGATTTGAACAATCATCGTTTTGCGACGATGAGTTATGTGCTGAATGACTCGATAAAAGACTTTCGCAAGATGGGGTCTGCAGCTATCGAGGCTTATACAGTGGCCTCCGGTCGGGTAGATGCATTTGTAACTTTGAATATTTCACCATGGGATATAGCGGCTGGTGCGGTCTGTGTCGAGGAGGCTGGAGGTGTGGTTACGGACTTTAATGGTAACCCATGGGATCTCACTAAAAGTGATGTGTGCATGTCAAATGGAAAGCTTCACGAGAGTATTTTAAGTAAGCTCCAAGTGGTCAACCCAAGTCACCCTGAATATAGAGCAACGACAACTATTCGATAACAATTTTTTTATTAAGTAATGACATATAAAATTTTAGATAAAGACTCTATTCCTGAGTATTTAGATGGGCTTCCGAAGGTAATGGATGTCCTTGGCAAAGGTACAGGTCTCGATATTGAAGAGATAGGAGATGGTAACCTCAATTACGTCTACAAAATACGTCGGTCAGATTCCCCAGATCGCTCTGTTGTTCTTAAGCAGGCAGTCCCCTATTTGAGAATGGCTGGTGAGGGGTGGCCACTTAGCCGTGAAAGAATGACCTTTGAAATAAGGGCGTTGATTGTTTATAACGATTTGGTTCCGACTTTTGTGCCAACTATTTATCACTCTGATGAAGAGATGAGTGTGTTGGTGATGCAAACGCTGGATGATCATACTGTTGTTCGTTATAGCATGATCGACGGTGTTGTTTTCTCAGATATTGGTCATGACGTGGGGACTTTTTTGGCTGAGACACTTTTTCGTACAAGTGCGCTTGGTATGGAGAGTATTGACCGTCGCCGTTTAATGGATCAATTTAATCTTAATGATGAACTGTGCAAACTTACAGAGAATTTTGTTTTTACGTTTCCGTATATGGAGCACGAATCAAATTATTTGAACCCGGTTACAAATAAGTTTGCTAGAGAAAACTTAAGATGTGATACCGAATATAAGTTGCGAGTGTTGAAATTTAAAGAGCTATTTTTAACGAAAGCTGACGCGCTTCTTCATGCCGATCTTCACACGGGGTCTTTGATGGCAAATCAGCAAGAGACTTATATCATAGATACAGAGTTCGCCTACTTTGGGCCATTCGGTTTCGATGTTGGGAAAATTATTGCCAATTTTCTTATGAGCTATACGTCGCACTTTTATCATAGCAAGGATGATTCCTATCAGAATTGGATTTTAGTTGAAGTCATGAATATATGGAAGAGGTTTGAAGTTCGCTTCTTGGAATTATGGGCGGCACAAGGTGAGTCCGCAATGCTCGTAGACGGCTTACTTGCTGAGCTGGAGTTACGCGAATATAAAAAAAGGTTTATGTTAAATATTTTACATGACTCGATAGGGTTCTGTGCGTGTTCGTTGGCCCGGAGAACGCTTGGGATTGCAGGTGTCGCCGATATTCGTGGTATTGAGGACATGGAGATCAGATCGAAGCTTGAGATTATAAATCTGGAATTATCAAGGTTGTTATTATCAATGAACGATAAAATCAATACTATTGAACAGTTTGAGTCGACCTTACGGTCTTTTTACGCGAACATTAATTTAGATTCTTTGGAGTTAGTTAAATGACATCTTCTTTGCTTGGCGTAATCCCGGCGTCTGGGAGTGGGGTCCGTGCGCGGCCTTACAGTTATGAGATGCACAAGGGTATGTTTTCAATTGATGGTGAGGCGAATATATCGCGTCTTATCTCGATTATGCGAGATCAGTTTGATATCGAGGAGATAGTGATCACTCTCGGGTATATGGGGGACTCAATTCGAGATAAATTTGGTGATGGTAAGGAATTCGGCGTAAGACTAAACTATGTTGAAAACCAGCATCTCGATAAAGGTTGGGCATGGTCTGTATTGCTTTCCAAGCCCTATCTTGCAGGGCGTCATGCATGTGTTATGTTGAGTGATGAGTTTTACTTAGAAACAAATCATCGAGATTTCGCTAAGTGCTCGTATGATGAGTCTTCAGCTGTGATTGCGGTAAAACGAGTTGATGATCCGGAGCTCATTAAGAAAAACTTTTCTGTGGAGAGTGACGGGAATCGTGTAATCCGATTAGTAGAGAACCCAGTTAATATTACTAACGATATGTTGGGTATGGCTAACTTTATATTGGCTCCGAAAGTTTTTGAATTGCTAGAATCAGCATACGACAGTGGCAGGCCATCGATTGAATTTGTGAATTTCATTGATGAGCTGATACGTGATGGACATAGTGTTTCTTTATATGAGTTGACTGGCCACTATGTTAATTTAAATGATGTCGCTAGTTTGGAGGCGGCTAGTGACCTTGCTATCCGCGCACGATTAGCGAAGCACCCTTAACGCTGGATGCATTTTTGGTTTGCCACAATAATAATACCTGGAATTTTTTGTGGTGGAGATTGAAATAATCGATAATTGGTGTTGTTAGCGTTCGAAATGCCGTTACAAGACTAATCGATTATTTGTAGTTTAGTATCTGGATTATATTGATGGCTCTTCAAAAAAGTACCGAAAAAACAGTGGTTATTACTTCATTAACTCGATGGTCAAAGAAGGACCTAATGGAGTTGGTGGAATATAGAGATTTGTTCCTTTTTCTCGTTTTGCGCGACATAAAGGTACTTTATGCGCAAACAGTTATGGGCTTTGGTTGGGCTATTATGCAGCCTTTGTTGCAGATCATTATATTCACTTTGATTTTCGGTAAGGTTGCTGGCGTTCCTACCGATGGTATTCCGTACTTTCTTTTTACGACGGTAGCCATTGTGCCTTGGACCTATATGTCTACCGTTATGACAAGCTCTGGTCAAAGTTTAGTGAAGGATCAGGGGATGCTTGGTAAAATTTATTTTCCACGAATTATCTATCCGCTTACACCTGCTTTATCGGCCTTGGTTGATTTTTCCATCGCTACAGTGATTATTGTATTGGCGATGATTTATTACAGTGTGGTGCCAACAACTAGTATGCTTTATTTGCCGATTTTTTTGTTGTTTATGTTTATTGTGCCTCTTGGTATCGGTTTTTGGTTGTCGGCGCTAGCTATTCGTTTTAGGGACGTAAAGTTTGCGATGCCTTTTGCGATAAGAATGCTAATGTTCTCGGCACCTATTGTGTATAGCGCATCAACCATTCCCGAAAAATATAGACTCCTTTATTCGCTAAACCCAATCGTTGGCGTCATTGAGGGTATGCGTGCTTCGTTATTGGGTACGGCAATCCCATGGGAGTTTATTGTTCCTGGCATGATTGTGTCGGCAGTTATTTTTCTGTCTGGTGCTTGGTATTTTCGGCATATGGAAAAAATATTTGTTGATGTGATATAACCATGAGAAGACTTTTCGGAGACAAATAATTGAGTGCTAGCAAATGAGTAATGCCGCGATTAGTGTTGAAAACGTGACTAAGTTATATCGCTTGGGGTCGAAGCAGGTGGCGTCCGACAGTATAGCCAGCGCTATTTTTGGATTTGTAAAAAGCCCTATAACTAATTTTAAAAAATATCGTGGTTTATACAAATTCGATGATGTTTTAAACGATGACGGTACTTATACCAGTCAAGAAGATGTCCTCTGCGCGGTAAACAATGTTTCATTTGAATGTGGCCATGGCGAGTCAGTGGCGATTGTCGGGGGCAATGGCGCTGGGAAGTCGACTTTATTAAAGATATTATCCCGTGTTACCAGCCCGACTTTTGGGCAGATAACGATACGTGGACGTATCTCTAGTCTTCTTGAGGTGGGTACCGGTTTTAACCCAGAGTTGACTGGGAGAGATAATGTTTACTTGAACGGCATAGTGCTTGGTATGAGCAAGGCCGAAGTCGATCGAAAGTTTGATGAGATTGTAGACTTTTCTGGTGTAGAACGATTTTTAGATACACCCGTTAAGCGTTATTCTAGCGGCATGAAGGTGCGACTGGCCTTTGCCGTGGCAGCGCACCTTGACCCTGATATCTTGATTGTCGATGAAGTGCTAGCGGTGGGCGATGCTGCTTTTCAGGAAAAATGTTTGGGCAAAATGAAGGATGTTACAGGGAGCGGCAGAACAGTATTGTTTGTTAGCCATAATATGGCTGCGGTGAGCTCCTTATGTACGCGCGGAATATTTTTGGAGAAAGGTCGTATAGTCAAAACGGGGACAAGTGAAGAAGTTGTTAACGAATATGTTTCGTCACTTTCAGTAAGTGAAGAGGGTATTCCTCTGCACCAGATGACCAAGCGTGAGGGTGATCAAGAGATAATTGCAACCAAGATAGAGGTGATCGGCGAGAATGATGCGGAGATACTGAGTCCTTGTTCGGGGCAGGAGGTTGTTTTTCGCCTCCATTACCATTGCAAGGCTAGTAAAGTATATAAGAACTGTAAGTTTTGTGTGGTCGTCCATCGTCAGGGACAGTTTTATTTAGACCTTAATACCTCTTTGGTTAGTGATGAGTCTGTTGAGGTGTCGGGTGATGGCTATGTTGACTTCCGACTGCCTAAGCTGCCATTAAAAGGGGGTTCTTATACTTTGGGTTCGTTTATTGAATCGAATAGAGAGATAAAAGACAATATATTATCAGCTAAATCGCTAATGGTTCTTGATGGGAATTTCTATGAAACGGGAAGAATTATTAATAACTGGTGCCCATTAGCCGAGTTTAGTGTCGAGTTTAATCAAGGTGGCTAGTTTTTTATTGGTTCTCTATTCTCGGACAATCTCCTAGGTCTGCATTACTCAATATAAGGTTTGAGTGAAGTTTGCGCACATCGGTATCTAAGAGAGAAAAAATGTTAGGTATTTTGAGCTAACGGCATGGATTACTAACTTGATTATGGTTTGTTGTGGTGTTTAAGTATTGGAGACTATTACAGTATGTCCACATTGCCAGTCCATTTGAAACTAATTTGCAGGCAGTGCTCTGTCATCGCATTTTAGTGATGTTCCTGAGTGATGAAAGGTTATGATGGAGCAGACAATTGATTAGATTGTATAAAATGGTTAATAGAAAACTGTTGATTTGGTTGGTGTCGTTATCAGGGACGAGCACCCTGGGTAGGGTTTCATCTTGGTGCGCATCGCTCTACAGAGATGGATATAAATCTCAAGCAATATTGGCAGCCTTACATCCATCTGGTTTTATGTCACCTACAGTATCGATTGCCCATAGTGAGCTTCGATTAGGGGAGTATGTTTACTTGGGTGATCGTGTCGCAATTTATAAAACCAGTTCGGGTGGCCCGGTTAGGTTGGCTGATCGAGTAAAGCTATACAGCGATATTATTATGGAAACTACAGATGGGGGCTCCATTAGTATTGGGGAGTCTACTCATCTTCAACCTCGTTGCCATTTTGTAGCAGGAAAGTCATCTATTATTATTGGGCGCCGTTGTGAGATTGCACCTGCATGCGGATTCTATCCATTCAACCATGGTATTGCGGCTGGACAACCTGTGCAGGAGCAACCCTTGATTTCCAGGGGCAATATTGAGATTGGAGATGATGTTTGGCTAGGTTATGGTGTCGTTGTGCTTGATGGGGTAAAGATTGGCAGCGGTGCGGTTGTTGGGGCAAATTCTGTTGTGACTAAAGATCTACCGGAAAATGCCATTGCCGTTGGCAGCCCTGCGAAAGTTATTAGAATGCGTTGAGCTCTGTGTGACTGTGTTTAATGCCCCTGTAGTCTTGATGTTATTAACCGGCCTAACCCGGTGAAAGATTAAATCAACGCTTTGCACGCGATAGCAGCGGCGATGCGCTACGGATGAATATAGACGATGATGCTTTCCCATAACATGGGCTTTGCAAAGCTCATCGTCAGCGGTCTAGGTAATATTCTCTTAGTCGAATAAAGGCTTTGACGAGTAGGGTGCTTATACTAAATACCCTGTCTTAGGCAGGGTTAATCGTGCTGCCGAGTTGTTGAAATTTCCATTGCCTTGTTTATCAAAAACAAACGCGAATCTAAAAATGGACAAGCACTTTGGGCGCGAGATTCCACTCTTACGTAAATAGAACACCAAATAGAGACCTTTGCACGATGTAGGTTTTTCGTTAGGGCAAGGCAAAAATCGTCGAAAAAGCACAGTTTACACGAGTAAATGAGCATTTTGAGACTATTTTTAACGCCGCCATAGCGGAAAAGATGCTTCGTGCAAAGGTCTCAAATAAAGGCTTTATTTGGCGTGCATTGTCATATTTGAAGCGAAGGCTTCTTTCAAAAGTTATATTTTGCGTAATGCTCAAATGTTATTTGCTGAGCGCCTCTATTGTTGGGATATTGAATACCGATGATATTTGTATAACAAAACTTTGAACCATTTCTCATTCTAGTGGCCTCTTAGGCCCCAATAGGCTTTATTTAGATTGCTAGGTTGGAGAGGTTTTGAGTTATGTCGATTATTTTTACATTTTGTTGTAATAAGCTCGATAGCTCAAGTATTATGCCCTGTAATGAGGCTACGCTTTTTTGGCGACTGAAAAACAAATCAAATTAAGTCATTGTTTTTTATATAAATTTTTTTTGACACAATATTTTTAATTGCATGAAAAGTTTTTGGCACTCTGTTTGCAGCATGGGTATGCATTATTGTTATTGATAACAGTTGGGTATAAATAAATGAAAACGTTTGTGAGTAAAAAAGCAGCCATAAAAACATTAATTACTATTCCATCGATTTTGGTATTAGCTGCATGCGGTGGTGGCGGTGGCGGTGGCGGTGGTTCTGCTGCTACTGTGACAAACACAGCGCCGGTTTTCACTAGCGGTATCCCCACTGCATCGGTTGCGCAAGGTGTGTCCTACAACTTTGATGTCAATGCCACGGATGTCGATGGCGACACCCTGGTTTACAGTTTGACGGGTAACCCAGGTTGGTTGGGCATTGATCCGGCTACAGGCGAGATATCAGGCATACCGGATAATGCCGATGTGGGTACAACACCGAACAATATTGTTGTCAGTGTGACCGATAACAATTCTCCGCCGGTTTCTCAGGCTGCTTTCAGTATTACTGTGACTAACGTTAATGATGCGCCCACCATAAGCGGCACGCCGCAGACGGTAACGATTGCGGGTGGTATGTATGACTTTACGCCGACAGCCAGTGACGTCGATGTCGGAGACACCTTAATGTACAGCGTAAGTGGCAACGACTCTTGGCTGAGCATTGATGCGAACACCGGACAGTTAACCGGCTCTCCAATGCCGAGTGATGTCCGAACGACCACGGTGACCGTGACGGTGACAGACAGCAGTGCAGCGACTGACACCCTCACGTTTGATCTTGTTGTAGCCAATGGCTTCAACGAAGCCCTGTATTCACAAGTCACCCCTTCACCAGCGAGCAGCCCGGCAACG
>NVRQ02000096.1 GCA_002400905.2 Gammaproteobacteria bacterium
GGCATCCTTGATTGGGTCATTCGCCCGGCCTTGCGCAGTGTTACCGGCGTCGCCGACGTTAATGCACTAGGTGGTCTGGTACGCAGTTATGAAGTTATTCCTGACAATGCGAGAATGCGCGCACTTGATATTTCGATCGATAACTTGCGTACTGCATTGCAACAAAACAATCGTAATGACGGTGCTGGCCGACTTAACGACGGCGAAGAAGCTTTGCTGGTTCGTACCGAAGGCAGCATTCAAACATTAGAGGATGTACGCAATATTGTCGTTCGTGCAGATGCTCTGGAGCCGGTGCGCATCGCCAACATTGCCGAAGTCCGTATCGGTGCGATTACTCGTTACGGCGCCGTCACCAAAAACGGTAAGGGTGAAACGGTTCAAGGCTTGGTTCTCGGTTTACGCGGTGCCAATGCACGCGATGTTGTTGCAGGCGTACGCAGCAAACTTGATGAACTCAAACCTGGCTTGCCTGAAGGCGTTGAAATTAACGTGTTCTATGACCGAGGTCAACTCGTAAACAAGGCGGTTGGCACCGTCACCAAAGCGTTGGCCGAAGCCACAGTGTTAGTTATTATTTTACTGATACTGTTCCTGGGGAATATTCGTGCTGCATTGACGGTGGCATTGATTCTTCCGTTGTCAGCGCTGGCGACCTTTATACTTATGCATCAATTTGGTATGTCCGCGAATCTAATGTCGTTAGGCGGCTTGGCTATTGCGGTGGGTATGCTGGTTGATGCCGCAGTGGTAGTGGTCGAAAATGTAATGACCCATTTATCTCATAACAAAGCGGCCGGACGCCTCCCCCGGCTGCATCTAATTTATCGCGCAGCGTGTGAGGTGGCGGTGCCGGTGACTTCTGGCATTCTAATTATCATTATTGTATTCCTGCCCTTGCTCACGCTGCAAGGATTGGAAGGGAAGTTATTTATCCCCGTCGCCTTGACTATTGTCTTCGCACTCAGTGCCTCACTACTGTTATCACTCACCGTGATTCCGGTGCTGGCATCCTATCTGATTGGTAAGGTATCGCATGAAGAACCGCGTTTCGTCAAATTGTTGCAGAAAATTTACCGGCCTACTTTAAACTGGTCGCTCAGTCATTCGCGCACAGTTATTTTATTTGCACTGGTGTTGCTGGTGATAGCCGGGTTTCTTTATACACAGATCGGTAAATCATTTATGCCAACCATGGACGAAGGTGACATGATCGTCCAACTGGAAAAACTACCGTCAATCAATCTGCAGGAATCTATTAACATCGATATGCGTGTACAGCGCGCAATTCTTAAGAATGTTCCGGATGTAACCGGTATTGTCGCACGCGCAGGCTCTGACGAACTGGGGCTTGACCCAATGGGCTTGAATGAAACCGATAGCTTCCTCATCCTCAAACCGCGCGACCAGTGGCAAAGCAAGGATAAAGAAGCCTTAACTGCCTCAATTCGTGATGTCTTGGCCAATTTTCCCGGTGTTGGCTACGCATTCACTCAGCCGATAGAAATGCGCGTTTCTGAAATGCTGACTGGAGTGCGTGGCGACTTGGCGATCAAAATATTTGGTGGCGACCAAAAACAATTGAACGCTACCGCTGATGCCATCGTCAACATTCTTAAAAATGTGAATGGTGCCGAAGATGTCTATACACCGCGCAATGAAGGCGCACAATACCTTCGTCTGACTATCGACCGAATGCAAGCCGGACGTCTGGGCGTTTCCGTGGATAAGCTAGAAAATGATCTACGGGCACAGGTAGAAGGCATTCGTGTTGGAACCGTTTATCAGGGCGCACGCCGCGTACCCTTGCTCCTGCGTGGCCCGGAACAGTTACGTGATTCTGTTTCCGTATTTTCCAGCCAGCGCTTTTCGCTACCGCAAGGCGATTCCACAGGGCTTGCAGATTTGGTGACTCTGGAACGTACCGAAGGGCCAGTGGCGATCAAGCGTGAAAGCGGTAACCGCATGGCAGTCGTCATTGCCAATGTTTCCGGACGTGATCTCGTCAGCTTTGTCGAAGAAGCCAAACAGGTGGTTGCCGACAACGTGCAGCTACCGGGCGGTTATTATCTGCAATGGGGCGGCCAATTTGAAAACCAGCAACGCGCCGCAAAACGGCTATCAATAGTGGTGCCAGTAGCACTAGGGCTGATTTTCCTCACTCTTTTTTCGACCTTCCGTTCGGTACGTCAATCGGTATTGGTGTTGGCTAATATCCCCTTCGCACTAATAGGTGGCGTTGTTGGATTATGGCTCACAGGTGAATATTTGTCGGTACCGGCATCGGTAGGCTTTATCGCCCTGCTCGGTATCTCCGTGCTTAATGGTGTTGTTATGGTCACTTATTTCAATCAACTGCACGCGCTGGGTAGGCCTATCCATGAGGTTGTTACCGAAGGTGCCTTACGACGTTTGCGGCCTGTGCTGATGACCGCCTCAATCGCTGCTTTTGGCCTGCTGCCATTGCTGTTTGCGCAGGGTCCGGGATCGGAAATTCAGCGACCGCTGGCTATCGTGGTTATCGGTGGATTGGTCTCATCGACATTACTAACCCTGTTTTTATTACCTATGCTCTATCGCCGTTTTGGTATAGAGCGTTCAGGAGCCTGATATGGAACAATGCATTTTAGTATTAGTTATCTCGCCCTCTATAGACAATGCAATGGTCGACTGGCTGCTTGATCGTGATGATGTACAAGGTTTTACCAGCGCACCGATCTACGGTCATGGTGACCCTCATCACACACTGTCATCGGCTGAACAAGTTGCTGGAAGGAAAAAACAGGTTATGTTTCGGATGCATCTGCCAGAACTAGCAGCGCGAGAAATCATCAGCTCAATTCAAGAATCATTCAGAGGTGCTTCCATCCACTACTGGATGATACCAATATTGTTGTCCGGTCATATCGAATAACATTCGTCTGTAGGCTAAGAGTCGTTGCAACATTTTTCTATTATTGATGCCTATATCAAGCTGCCGTAAGACCAGGTTGATTGGCAGGTAGGTGCTTGATAAGAAAGCAGTCCCATTATGCTCGACAGTTTAACCAGGAATTTTTTCTAACAATGCCTCAGCACGATTTCATAAAAGGCCCCGCGGGTAATTTACAAGGTATCTACCGCGAGTCAACTTTAGATATTGCAGCAGTCTTAGTGTGTCATCCGCATCCGCAATATGGTGGCACGATGCACAACAAAGTCACTTATCGTATCGCCAAAGCATTTTCAGATAAAGGTCATGCTGTCATGCGCTTTAATTTTCGCGGTGTCGACTTAAGCGAAGGCGAATGGGCTGATGGTGTTGGCGAAGCTGAAGATGTAAAAGCGTGTATTGACTGGTTGGCGCAAAGGCATTCTACTATTTGGTTGGCTGGGTTTTCTTTTGGTGCTTATGCAGGCTTACGTGGCGTCGTTGATGATGAGCGGGTTGAAAGGCTGTTTGCAGTGGCACCCGCGGTGTCGCTCTATGATTTCTCGTTTTTAGATAATGAGCGCCGGTCTTTGACTGTTGTCCACGGCACAGAGGATGAAATCGTGCCGTATGAGCAAGTGCAAGCATGGGTTCACGCACACCCTGTTGCCCGCTTGTATGGTATTGAAGGCGCCGGACATTTTTTTCCAAAACATATGGATGAGATGTTGGCCGCTCTGTTGTCGGGCATCGCTGACTAATACGATTATCCGCTTACCTTATTTGTTGGGCCGTTATCGATTAAGATGGCGCCATGTCTACTAACAATAATAATGGCGTTGAGCGTTTGGTCGATTTGTTGGATAGGATGTCTTTACCTGCATCTGTCAGCCAGTGTCAGCAATTGAACCAGTTTTTGGCGCTATTGGCCAAATGGAACCGGGTTTATAATCTCACTTCGATTCGTGATCCTGATCAGATGGTAGGTGAACATCTGCTCGACAGTTTGTCGTTGACACCGTATGTTAGTGGCCCGCGTGTGTTGGATGTTGGCACGGGTGGTGGTTTGCCGGGTATTCCATTGGCTATTTTATTGCCAGATGTCGAATTCACCCTCTTGGACTCGAATGCTAAAAAGACCCGTTTTGTACAACAGGCCGTGATTGAACTTAAATTAAATAATGTCGAAGTCGTGCGCAGTCGTATTGAGGCTTACCAGCCAGATTTGGCGCCGCAGCAAATTACTAGCCGTGCCTTTAGCAGTTTGCGCCAGTTTGTTGAGGGTGTGCGTCATTTGTGCGCTGCAACCACTGAGTTATTAGCGATGAAGGGCAAGCATCCGACACAAGAAATTACTGAGCTCGGTGATATTGAGCCCGAGGTTATCGTCTTGCAGGTCCCTATGGTTTCGGCAGAGCGTCACTTGGTGCGTTTTGCTCTAGGAAATAAACAAGCATGACAGGCAGCGCGCAAGTCTTTGCCGTCGCCAACCAAAAAGGGGGTGTGGGGAAGACGACGACGACCATTAATTTGGCTGCTTCGTTGGCGGCAACCCAGCGTAAGGTGCTGCTTGTTGATTTAGATGCCCAAGGTAATGCGACCATGGGCAGCGGTATTAATAAAAAAGGCGTGGAGTTTTCGGCTTATCACGTGCTGATTGAAGGCGTGGCCATTGCTGGGGCGATGATTCATTCTGACAGCGCTGGGTTCCATGTTCTGGCTGGCAACTCGGACCTGACGGCTGCAGAAGTGGGTTTGATTACCCAGGATAATCGTGAGGCCAGGCTGAAAACGGCTCTAGAGCCAGTGCGAGATCAATTTGATTATATATTGATCGACTGTCCGCCAGCGCTGAATATTTTGACGCTCAATGCCTTGGTGGCGGCCGACGGTGTGATTATTCCCATGCAGTGCGAGTATTACGCGTTGGAGGGTTTGTCGGCCTTGGTGGAAACGGTCGAAAACGTGCGTAGTAGTTTGAACCCGGGCTTGCAAATTAAAGGTTTGCTGCGCACCATGTTTGATCCGCGTAATAATCTGGCTAACGAGGTTTCAGACCAGCTGATTTCACACTTTGGCGATAAGGTTTATCGTACTATTGTGCCGCGCAATGTGCGTTTGGCTGAGGCACCGAGCCATGGTTTGCCGGCGCTAAAGTACGATAAAAGTTCGCGTGGCGCGATTTGTTATTTGGCCTTGGCTGGCGAAATTTTGCGCCGGGATGCTAAAGAACGCAGTGCGGCGCACTCGCGCCAGCATGAGTCGAGCTCAGAGGAATAACAGAGCAAATGGTTACTAAGAAAAAACGCAGTCTCGGTCGTGGTTTTGAATCACTGCTAGGCCATACGACTATTGCCGCATTGGCTGATGATAAGTTTGTTGAGTCCCCCGCGTTGAGTGGCAACCCCCCGCATCATATGCCGATTGAAGATTTACAGCCGGGTCGCTATCAGCCGCGCCGTGATATGCGCGAGGAGGCTTTGCAAGAGCTGGCTGAATCAATAAAAGCGCAAGGGGTTATTCAGCCTATCGTTATTCGTCCGATTGATAGCGGTGGGTATGAAATCATCGCTGGTGAGCGCCGATGGCGCGCAGCTCAGCTGGCCAGCCTGCATGAAGTGCCAGTAGTGATTCGCGATGTTGATGATCGCTCGGCTATTGCCATGGCCTTGATTGAGAATATTCAGCGAGAAGATCTTAATCCGCTGGAAGAAGCCCAGTCACTACAACGTCTGATTGATGAATTTGAGTTTACCCATGAGCAAGCGGCATCGGCTGTTGGCCGTTCACGCAGTGCGGTGAGTAATTTGCTGCGCCTGTTGGCGCTGTCAGAAGAAGTCAAAGCTTTGGTGGTCGCACGCGAGATTGAGATGGGCCATGCCCGCAGTCTGTTGGCTTTGCCGCGTGAGCAGCAATATGCGTTGGCGCTGCGTATTGTTAAAGGTGGGTTATCTGTACGTGCGGCTGAAAAATTGGTGCAACAGGAGGCGCGGCCGGCCCGCATTGGCGCGGTTAAGAGCAAAGACCCCAATATTTCACGCCTGGAGTCTGAGTTGTCTGAAAGTGTCGGTGCGGCCGTTAATATTAAGCACTCAAGCAAGGGCAAGGGAAGCTTGTCGATAAGTTACAGCAGTCTTGACCAGCTTGAAGGGATATTAGAGCGTTTACGTTAGTTGTTGGATGATTAAGCGCTCAGTGCATAGGTTAGGGGAATATCCTAATAGACAAACTCTTGTCGGTATGGTCGAGAAGTGATAGATGAGTAGCCTAGAATAAGTAGTTAACTTGGAAATGTGAAGAACAGGAAAAGGATGATGAGTACAAAAAGGCCAAGCCTTGCAAAGGCAAAATATGCTTTTAAAAATGTTTATGATGATATTGGTAAAACGGTATCTGCTGTAGGTAAGCTAATAGGAGGGAAAGTTGATTATAATATTAACCATCTAACTCCTGCTCAAGGACAATTTAAAAATGCATGTGCCATTAGAATGAGTTATGTTCTGAATCAGACTGGAATAAAAGTGCCTCATATGCCGGGTAAGACTGTGTCTGGTGGCGATGGCAGTTGGTATATGTATAAAGTCAAGGATTTGCTGGATTTCTTGCGAAGAAATTTTGGAGAACCAGATATTACTATAAGTTCACCAACCATTGAAAAACTTCTTATTCGTAATCCTAAAGGGATAATAGTTTTTGAGGTGGATCAGTGGGACGATGCTACTGGGCATACTACAGTATGGGACGGTCTAAATTGTTCTGATTCATGTTACTTCGCTGAGTCAACAAAGGTGTATCTATGGGAATTAAAAAATTAGTAGGTGCTTTTAGTTGTCTCTTCTTCTGTACGCCTTGTTTGGCATACGAATTTAAGAGCGCCACTGAAATTACTTTATTTAAGAATTATGCTCTTTCTGCGTGTGTAGCATCACATTATGAAGAAAACACAATATATGACGATGCTATTGATTCGCTAAATGGAAATAGAGAATATGCGAATTTACCTTTAGAGGCGTATTATGACCTCAATGAGGTATTAGAGGAATGGTCTGAAAAAAAATATATATCGAAATCAGGAAATATTTCAGAATTTTTTATGTGTGTAGATTTTCATAATTCAAAAGACATATTTGAAATATTTTATAAATACAACCCATGTAGAGATGATGAAAATTGGCCTTCTAAAGATGAGTTTGAAGTGCGATGTAAGAGGCTTGATATGTAAATGTAAGGGGCATTATTTCGTAATATGGTCAGTATGTTTAAACAGCGCGCTGTTTCTTTCGCACAAGATGTAAGAGTGCTGATACTTGAGCGAATTAGTTCAACTCGTTTTATCTACATGGCAACACTATGACAGATAATATTATCTGTTGCTTGTTGATCGGTATAGTAAGACGAGCGCACCAATGGAGCGTTGGCAACATTACTAAAAACTCAATTTCTTACCGAGCTTGCGAAATTTGTCAAATTCGTTAGGGTGGACAAAGCGTTCCACGGGTAGATGATATTTGCTCGGTTGCAGGTACTGACCCAATGTAAGCATATCGTAGTCATGGGCGTGTAGATCACGTATCACTTCCGCTGCTTCATCGAGGTTTTCGCCGAGGTATTGAAGCTGAATACCAAAAAATAACTTGCGAAGCAGGCGCCCTGTGGCTATACTCGCCGCGGGTTTTTGAGGGTTCCCGTTTGTCTAAGTCACCGATGATCTCACCACTTTTGTTAGGGGTTGGGAGTATGTTGACCGCGATGATAGCGTCGGGATTCATCTTAGGTTTTTTGACTGATAGATGGCTGGATACAGCGCCCTTATTCTTA
>NVRQ02000097.1 GCA_002400905.2 Gammaproteobacteria bacterium
CGATGTTGTGGCGTAGCAGCACGAACGCAGGGCGGTCGGTGCAAAAGGAATCAGTTGTCGCGTAAACGAGTCGGTTTTGCACAGGGAAGTGCTACGTGCCCTTGGGGTGCAAAATCTATCACGAGATAGCGACACAATCGATTTGGGGAAGCTCTGAACAATTGATATGTTTTTGTTTTATGGGGTCTCTGCAAAAAACTTCCATTTGGAAGTTAAGAAAATATCTGTGCCCTACTGGGATTAGCGGTATTGTTAGCTCGTTCACGTATTACAGACGTAACTGTTCTGCTAAAGTGTCAATAATTGTTTTTTAGCAAGCACTAAATTAATTAATGCACACTGGGTAAATACATGATGTGCATTTTTACCCAGACCACGATAACGCACTTTTCTGAAACCAAACTGCCGCTTCATTACGCCAAGAATATGTTCAATGCGCGAACGTATTTTTGATTTATATTTAGTTGCTGATTTCTCTTTGTTCGTCAATTGACGCTTACGGCAGCCTATTTTATGCGAGGAGTCTTTGCTATTGAGAGCATGTTAATACAATAGATTTTTTTCTGGCATACGCAGAGTCACCCCATAACGCGTCTTGCGTTGCCATGCAATAAATTTTCAAACACCTGAGAATCATGTACGTTTGCCGGTGTCACTGCGACTGAATGAATCAGCTTTGTTTTGCTATCAACACCAATGTGCGCGTTCATTCCAAAACACCCCTGATTTCCCTTTCTTGTTTGATACATGTCCAGGTCAGGCTTCTTTTTTTATTTTTGGTCGATGCCAGGGGATTAATAACTGTAGCGTCAACAGAGGGTTCCTCTGTTTATTTTCAGGCCACTTTCAGTAAGGTAATTCTTGACCAAACTCAATAGCCGGTCGCCAAGGTTATATTTTTCCATTAAATGGCGGAAGTGTCATAGCGCTGTTTCATCCGGTATGGGTTCGTTCCCAAGGTCAATGCCAACAAGTCGACGCATGGCTCGTGAGTCATACATCGCTTCTTCTGCCGCTGGGTCAGATAGCTCAAGCCAGTGCTGAAGAAAATAAATCTGCAACATGCGATCTATCCCGATTGGTCTCCTGCCTGCACCTTTAGGTCTCGGGTAGTAGAGCTTTATAACTCGACAGAGATCTTTCCATGGAATAATTTACTCTATCGCATCAAGACACTGTTCTTTACGTGTTTTCTTGCGGTACTTCTCAAAACTACCACTTTCCAGGCTTTGTTGTTTCATTTTTATCGACGTCGTGGTTCTTTCAGTATTATATCGGGTGATAAGGTACGTTTAACTCAATCAGAGCTTGATGAATTAAGGCAAGATAACGCAGTTAACGAAAATGTGATTGGTCAGCTGGAAACTACGCAACAGCTTATGCGTGCTGCAGTTGGTAGGCTATCTGGAAATACTCAAAAAGATATGCTGAAATTTTTTGAAACTGGTTCTTCACCGATGACCAGTGAACGGATAAATAAAAATAACGACAGTGAGGTTTTATCGATAATAAAATAAGAACACTATTATGTATTCATGAAGTCTCGTGATTGTTAGCAAACAACCCTTAAAATCTAAAAATATTGATACTAAAAGCGATGGTGTCGCTACGCCGCACTATCACAGTGGCGCTACGGTAACATAGCTGACTTATTTCTTCTTCATTGCTCGCTAACTCTCCTCGTTACGAAAAAGTAAGGCAGCGTTGCCTGTCGGGGACTAACCGCCTCCGCTTCGCTCTCCCTGGCAGTCAGCGTATGAGATAAGAAAAAGAAAGAATCCATTTTAAGGGAAAAGTAAAGTGTGTGACAATGATTGCTGTCTCAGCTGAATGATGTTTGCGCACGCCATTATAGGCTATAATAATTCCGAAATAACAACAAATTTGAACGCTCATTTTACATGTCTAACCTTCATTAATGTGATTTGCTCAAGGATCTTAGTTGAATTCAAATGATTGAGGATCATTGGCATATTGCCTGTCCGTCAACCGCTGTCGTGGATTCTCCATTTGCGGTAGTGATGTTTTCTCAGTATTTGGTTTTATTTCGTGATGAGCAAGGAAAATCGGTAGCGGTAGAAGATCGTTGTGCGCATCGTAATATGCCGCTTCATTTAGGGAAAATAGTGAGTGGATGTATTCAGTGTCCTTACCATGGCTGGAGTTATCAAGGTAATGGTGAGCTTACACATGTTCCTGCAGACGCGGATAATGATCTGATTTGTAAAAAAATAAAGATTAATGCTTACCCATGTATTGAGCAAGATGGTTATATTTGGGTATGTCTGTCAAAAAATGTTGCTGTTGTTCAGCCGCCACGATTTCCTAATGTAGATAAGGTAGGTTGGGTTACGTTTCGCATGGAAAACATATTCAACTCTAGCGTAGAGAATTGCTTAGAAAATTTTTTGGATATTCCCCATGCGACTTTTGTCCATAGATTTTTGTTTCGTTCAAATTTGTCAAAATCTATTGCCGCGACCGTTTATGAAACAGAGGATGGGGCGGTAGCAGAATTTTCAAACGAGCCAAGAGAGAAGAGCTTGGTATTTAAAGTGCTTTCGAGTGCGGCAACAGCACTTAAGCATACAGATAGATTTATAGCGCCTTCTATGAGTAGAGTGGACTATATTTTTTCCGATAATCGGCATTACATGATCAGTTCATTTTGTACTCCTGTGGATGATGTGACGACAAAAGTATTTACCGTGGTGACATATAAATATAAATATTTTGGCTTGCTGGTGAGGTTAATCTTCGAGCCATTAGCGCAGATTATTATTGCTCAAGATGTGAAGACGCTGAGAGCGCAGCAAGAGAATGTTAATAAGTTTGGCGGCGAAAAATTTATATCTGCTCCACAAGATTTGATGAGACGCCATATTTTAACTTGGAGAGAAGCGATGCGTCATGGTAAGAAACGTGTCCCAGATAAAAAAAAGAAAATAGTTAATATTCGTGTCTAAAAAAATAAAAATTATAGTTATCGCAACATTGTTCAGTGTGTTTGTAATCGCTGGCTCATTATTTTTCTGGCAACAAAATAGTGGGAATTTATCAGGTGGTGATATAGCGCTACCTAAGTTGTATTGGTTGGCGTTAGTTATATTTTACTGGTATGTCGCCCCCGCTCTTTTGCTCTTGGGCGATAATGTGAATGCTACGGAGAGGTTGGTTTTAAAAATACATTCCGTCAATGTGTGGAGCCGAGCGTTAATTGAATTATGCATGATGTATATCACACATAATTGGCATCCCTATTACGGTATTGCTCATGATATTTTCTCTGTCCTGATGCTGGTTTTTTTATTGAGTACTTACTATAAGGTCATGTCTAGTTATCTGCTGTATTTTATGGTGATGCTTGTTGCTGTATTTTTATTGGAAACTGTTTTTGCGTCTTATATGGTGACACAGGTTCAAAGTAGCCAAGGAGTGGTTTACTTTGTTCCGAGCACTTCTGAACATAGTTTAATTCTAATTGCTACATGGTTTTCAGTAATTGGGCTATTATATTATTTGATTTATTTTTTTAGGGGATGGCTTTATAGCGATGTTTAATTCTATGTTACTTGGGATGGAGCAGCTGAATCGCTCGGATAAGCAGTTGATGTATGAGTTATTCGAAAGGTATTACACATCAGTAAGTTATCAATCGTTTGAACAAGATCTCAATAAAAAGAGTCACGTCATTTTATTAAAGTCCAATGAATCATTAATTATTGGTTTTAGTGCGATAGAAGTCATTACTTTCACCTTTGAGGGAGAAAAGACGAGAGCTGTTTTTTCTGGGGATACTGTTATTCATCATGATTTTTGGGGTGATCAAACTCTAGCCAAGGAGTGGTGTATGTTTGTCGGAAAAATTAAGGCGCTAGATAAAGGGGTGCGGCTTTATTGGTTTCTTATAGTGAAAGGTCATAGAACTTATAGATACTTACCTATATTTGCCCGAAAGTATTATCCAAGTGCTAGGGAAGAGACACCGGATCGGTATCAGAGGTTGATCGATTATTTGGCAGTCAATAAATTTCATGATGCTTACAATAAAGATTTGGGAGTGATTCAATTTCCTGTTCCAAAAGGACAATTGAAAGAGGAGTGGGCAGATATTCCTGGTAAGCATGTTAAGAACGCCGATGTTGAATTTTTTACTGAAAAAAATCCAGGATACCGTAGTGGCGATGAATTGGTGTGTATTGCGGAGTTATCTGAAAAAAATATGCGTTTTCATGCTCGCCATGCTTTTTTAAAGGGAATGAATGCGGCTGATGCAGAGATGCCAGTGAGTAAGTTTTCGTCAGATGTTAGCCTGGGATAAGCTTAGGCGTAGTACAGCCAGGTATTATGCAAGCTATCAAGAAGCCCTAAAAAATCCAAATTCAATTCAGCAAGCCTATTTAAAGCGATTGCTGAGGAAGAACCAGCATACTGCGTTCGGTAAACGTTATCGATTTGATAAAATAAATAACGTCTGTGATTATAGAGCCCATATTGGGTTGAATCAGTATGATGATCTGAAGCCTTATATTGAAAGGATTATACAAGGCGAGGAAAAAGTGTTGTTTGATGAGGATGTATTATGGTTTGAAAGAACCAGCGGCACTACATCTCCATCTAAGACAATACCCTATTGTGCGAGTGCATTAGATGATTTTAGGTCTGCACTGTTTACCTGGGTGCATGACCTCATATTACATTATCCTGAGATTGTTGATGGGCATATGTATTGGTCTATTAGTCCTGCGGCTAGAGCTGTTGAGACCACAGAGTTAGGCATTCCGATTGGCAGCTTAGATGATAGTCTATATTTTGGTAAAACCGCTGCGCAATCTATTGGACAAATATTATCCGTTCCAGCTTGGGTCTCGCAAATTTTTTCTCTCGATGCTTGGCATTATGCTACGTTGTATTATTTATTGCGTGATGAAAAGCTAACATTGATATCTATATGGAGCCCGACCTTTCTTCTGGAATTACTTGCAAAACTTCCTAATTACATTGACCAAATCTTATATGATATTTCACGCGGCGAAATCTCATATAAGGCGCTTATGCCTTATCGTGAATATATGGAGCTAAGTCCTGACCGGCATCGTGCGGAAATTATCAAATCAGCTATAAATGCTGATGGCATTGATACGAGTCTGCTTTGGCCAAGTTTGAAGCTGATTAGTTGCTGGGCTTCTGCAAGTAGTTTCGCTTATGCTCAAAAACTTCAGTCTTATTTTCCTACTGTTAAGATTCAAGCCAAGGGTTTGTTGGCAACCGAAGGAATAATGACTATTCCTCAGTTTGGTGCTCCGGGGCCAGTTATGACGTTGAATAGTGGGTTTTATGAGTTTTTAGATTCAGAGGGGCGAACCTTTCTTGCTGAAGAGTTGCGCGAAGGTGATAATTATTCGATAGCTTTAACGAATCACTGTGGTCTGTATCGGTATGTCATTGGGGACCGTGTGGTAGTCACAGGAAAGCATGGTAATACCCCGTGTCTTGAGTTTATTGGTCGAGAAGGTATAGCGACAGATGTCTGCGGTGAAAAGTTAACGGATGCATTTGTAGCGCCAATACTAGCGGAGATTGGCGGATTTGCCATGTTGGTTCCGTATGAAGAGGGGGGGAAGCCTTATTATGTGCTGTATGTGGATGCTGCGGAAGTTTCTGAGTATCAAGCAGCTGAAATAGCGAAGAAAATAGAGGAAGCATTATCCTTTAATCCTCAATATTGCTATGCGAGGAAGTTAGAGCAGCTTAGCGCACTTAAGGTTGTTAGAACGTTGGCACCATATTCCACTTATTATAAGAGATTGTTGTATCAAGGTATGAGTCTGGGTGATATAAAACCCACGGGGCTTAGTGGTGATAAAGGTTGGCATAAAAAATTTGAGCGAGTGCTGATTTCGGCATGAGGTCTAGCTATCATTTAGGCTTAGCAGGTTTGGATGACGATTGTGAGTTGCGTGCATGCATGAGACGTAACTGTATGGGTGGTGACATCTCAGTCAGTTTCCGAAGAGAGCCTAATTATTTCTTAGGCTGTTGCGTGCAAGGTGAATGTTCGGAAATTATTAAATGCACTGAAAGTGATACTGGCAGGATCGTTGGGCTTGGCGCGCGCCATATTTCGGAAATGAACGTAAATGGCGTGTCGAAGAAAGTGGGTTATTTGGCTGATTTGCGTATCGAGCCTAATGTTCGTAATGGCACTATCCTTGCGCGAGGCTATCACTATTTAAGAACACTTCAAAGTATTACACCAGTTGATTATCACTATAGTATGGTGTTAGCGAATAACGTTAGTGCATTAGATATCGTTACAAGCGGACGTGCTGGGTTACCGCGATATAGTTCCATGGGTAAAGTTTTAAGTCCAGCTATCTTCTTAGATTTACCTAAGCGAGCTATTAATATTAAAGGTATTCATTTTTCGAAAGCTAATACTTCAAATGTTAATGTTGTTTTTGATTTTATTCAAAAACAGTATAAGCGCAAGCAATTCTCTCCGGTTTACCATTCCTCTGATCTGATGAGTGGTCGCTTACGCGGCCTATTATATAAAGATATCTACATTGCCTATCGTGGCAATACTATTGTGGGAACGATTGCTGCGTGGGACCAAGGTAAATTCAGGCAAACGCATATTGAAAGTTATTCAAAAATTTTGCGATTTATTAGGCCTGTACATAATGCTCTTTCGACTTTAACTCCCTTAAAACAATTGCCACAGCTGGGATCGCATATACCGTACGTGTATTTTTCTTTGATGGCGGTCTTGGATGACGATATCAATATATTTCGTGCTTTGTTGCGACATGTGTATCGAGAGAGAAGAAGGGGGTCGTGGCACTATGCCGTTGCGGGTATTCACGAAGACAGTGCTTTGGCTGAGGTAATAAAAGAGTATAGACATATTTCATCATCAGGAGAGTTGTACTCTATTGATTTTGAGGAGAGAGGAGCAAGTCTCCCAGCATTAGATGACCGCACGCCTCATGTCGAGATAGCGAGTATTTGATGTGATATTGTCCTCGTTTACTAGAGTGCCTAAATTGGGGGATCCTAGAACTCAGGTAGCGTTGACGTTATTTGTTTATGTCGTGCTCGGTTTGTCTGTGTTAGGTTTTAATCGCAGCCCTTTTCAAGTGGCAATTATTGTTGGCGCAGCTTGCTTATTCGATATATTGTTAGCTTGGCTGATTAAACGAGAACTGCTATTCCCTTTAAGTGGCCTAATTACCGGGCTTGGCCTCAGTATTCTTGTGAATACGGCACATGGCCTATTTATGCCGTTGATTCCTGTGTTTTGTGCCATTGCATCTAAGTATTTGATTACGGTAAATGGTCGGCATGTATATAACCCGACCTTATTTGGTTTGGTTGTTGGGATAGTTGTTACTGATGGTTTAATTAGTCCGTCACCGGCATATCAGTGGGGCGGGTATATTGCTGTAGCCATATTTATTGTTACGGCAGCGTTGTCGTTATTTGTTTTCAAAATAAAGCGTAACGCTTTAATTGTTTCATTTTTAATTTTCTACACCATAAATATGTTAATTCGTGCATGGATGACACGTTGGCATGTTCCGCCTGAGACAATTATTCTCGGTGTAATTACATCCCCAGCATTTTATCTTTTTGTCTTCTTTATGCTTACAGACCCAGCTACGTCACCATCATCTAAACGTGGCCAAATTTTTATGGGTTTTTTTATTGCCGCTCTTGACTTGTATTTACACAAATATGAAATGCTATCGACCCTGTTTAAAGCTGCATTTATATTTTTTACTGTTATCTGGCTGTACAAGGTTTGGCTTAGTTACAAGTCTGGGAATGAAAAACGCTATACGAGTCATGCTTTGCGTGCGCCCGTAGTTGTGCTGTCTTTGGCGGGTGTAATGTTTATTGGTTATTGGATGTTATATGGGATTACTCATAAAAATGACCTCGGTTTTGTATTTGTAGAAATAGATATAGAAAAGTCTGGGATAACCTATTCGCAGAGTAACGTTTTAAATGAAGTCGATGTTAGAGTGCGCCATGTGGCAAAGTGGATTTTATCTGTCGGTGATGCTGTAGCGATTGCCGATGTGAATCTTGATGGGATGCAAGATATTTTCTTAACTTATCCTCTGAAGGGGGCTGATGACCGCGCTGCACTTTACCTTAACCAAGGTGGGTTCAAGTTTTCCCGTCACCCTATTCCTGTTCTCAATGAATACGTTAATCAACCTGACAAATACGGGTTACCATCAGGTGCGCTATGGTTTGACTATGATAATGATACGGATCAAGACCTTTTGTTGCTCACCGGTTTTGGAAAAAGTAAGCTCCTTCGTAACAATTTGATCGAAACGGGGGTGCTTGAATTTATCGATGTTAGCGTAGAATTAGGTATCGATTTACATACGACAAGCTTGACAGCGAATGTATTGGACATAGATAAAAATGGTTATCTTGATATCGTTATTGGAAATGCTATGAAGACTTCATTTCCAGAGTACGGTGATAGGCCGTTATCCGTGTTTCAATTGCCTGCTGAGGCCTACGACGGTGATAGGCGGATGTTGAATTTTATGCATCAAACATGGCATAACGCGGATAACGGTGGGAAAAATAGATTGCTCTTTAACACAGAAATGGGCTTTGTCGAGGCGTTCGATAAAAAATGGAATTTTGGCAGTACAAGATGGACAATTGATATTGGCGTAGGAGATGTTAACAATGATGGTTGGCCAGATTTATATATGGCAAATGATTTTGGGCCGGATCAGCTGCTAATAAATCGCGAAGGCGAGATGTTTGAGGAGCTGAGAGGGCGATTTATCGGAGAATTAGGTCGAGATACTTATAAGGGGATGAATGCAACATTTGCTGACTTTGATAGTAATGGTTTTCTAGATATCTATGTCTCGAATGTGCATGAGGCACTACAAGCTGAGGGAAGCATGCTTTGGATGAATGACGGAGCCCTTGAAAAAAACAAAGCGTTAGCATTTACAGATCGAGCGGCTAGCAAAAACATCCTTAATGAAAATCGATTTGGCTGGGGCGCTGCATCAGGAGATTTAGATAGAGATGGCCGCATTGATATTGTTCAAGCCAATGGCATGGTCAATGACAACTACGATAAACAACATGATGAATGCCCAGATTACTGGTATTGGAACGCACAAGTTGCATTAACACCACCGTATATTCATGGCTATGCTGATACCTGGGCGGACTTGAGGGGGCGTTGTATTTTCCCTAATGAGGCTAATCGTGTTTACATAAACCAGGGGCGGTATTTTGTTGATTATGCAGGCCAACTTGGTTGGAAGGAAAAAGATTCTGCACGTGGGATTGCGTTAGCTGATTTAGATAATGACGGTGATTTAGATATGGTGGTCAGTAGACAATTCGATCCTATTGCGATGTATGAAAATCATAGCGATGATAAGAGTTGGGTCGGTCTTAAGTTATACGGAGACGGTAAGTCGTGCAATCGAGATGCGCTTGGAACTAAAATTAAGTTGTCATATGTTGCTGATGGGAAATCCTATAGTCAATATAGAGAATTGTCTGCTTCAAATGGGTTCTCGTCGCAGTCTGATTCTCGAATAATTTTTGGTCTTGATGATTATAAAGATAGTTTGAATTTGGAGATTGACTGGTGTGGCAATGGAAAAATTTTAGAAACATCTATTTCTGAATTAAATCACTACCATTTTATAAAACAGTCTGATTGACTTGTGACGGTGAAGAAAAACTAAATTAGTGATTATCGCGTTATGTATTCACTTATTATGACTTGGTGATGGTGTTTTGTGTCTTCCTATTTTACTGATGTCTATTCGAGGCAACTTTTTCCAATATTTATACCAGGAAATCATAGTGTTATCAGCCTCTGGAAGCACATTAATAAAGCGAAAATTGATGCCTTCTAAGGCCTTAATATCTTGATTCACAAACCTCATAGTAAAATGATTGAGTAATCTCACGAAAACCCATTGTAAAGGAAGAAAAATAGCTTTTTTGGTTCTAGGCAGTACAGAGGTAATATAGGCTCGGGTTAGATTGTCACTCAAAGGCAAAAGTGAAATAATCATTCGGTTAGGTGTGCCCAGATGTGAAAACATTAATATGTTTCCGCCCCAACAGTCTAATCGCATATGAACTTGGCTTTTACCGATTATATGTAAAACTTTATCATATATGGTTTTTGGGATTACCTTTGCGCGGTATTCTATCGCAAAATGATATGGCGAATTAGAGGTTATTTTTTGCCCATTCACTAGTTCACGACGGTGCACTGTTGTAAGGTGTTGTTGATCAAAAGAATTTACTGCGGCCATCTCATATGGTGCGTTAAAATCCAAATGTTGCGGTGCAGAAACTACTGAATGTGCGATATTTGAGTAGGTTGGCAGTGTAAATACTTCTTCTTCTTCACCTTCGCCAAGGTAAGCATAGATGACACCATATTGTTCTTTACAGCGAAAAGAAGGTTGGCGAATATTTCGAGGGATATGCGTTTGACACGGTATATGTGTGCATTTTCCGTTTGGATTAAAGTGCCAGTTATGTAGTGGGCATACTAGAGCGCCATTTTCAACTTGGCCCCGAGTTAAATCGGCTCCTATATGACAGCATTGTGCGTCAAGCAACCCTAGTTGATTTTTCGATGTGCGAAACAATGAAAGTTTTCGTCCAAATGCTTCAACGGCAACTACTTTGTTGGGGGCAAGCTGGAGAGAGGGATATATCGGGTACCATGATAAAGGTAGTTCCATGTCTTATATGTATCCAAAATGATGAGTCATATATAAGTACTATAGAGGATCTGTTATCTAAACCATGGTTGATTTCTGGCAGTTATATTTTTGAAGTAACTCACTTAGTAAACGGGTGTAACAGTGTGCGGTTAGCTTCGTCAGTTACTGTATACTGTATAAAGAATAGCGTCAATTTTTCATTTTATAGCGGGAGAGTTATTGTGAAAATTTGTTTTATAGTGGTATTAGTTTGTACATTTTTCATTTCGCCTTTTAGTTCTGCTGCAGAGCCGGGGGATAGAAAAATAGACCGCGAACAATTGTTGGAAGTTTTTCGAGAAACGAATGCAGGCCTTAATAGTCAGGATATTGATTCTATAATGAATCATTTTGATCAAGATGCAGTCGTTTCATTTATGACTACTGTTGTCGGGGAAGGCAAAGAAGGCATTGTAGCTTATTATAATAAGTTGTTTCATGAAGAGAACGCGCCACTAAAAGACTATCAGTCAACACCAAGTCTGGATGGGCCAGCAATATTCCATGGTGATACTGTTACCGCTCATGGTCGTACAGATGACATCTATACATTATCAGACGGTAGCCGCTACCAATTTGATACTCGCTGGGTTGCTACTGCGGTAAAAAAGGAAGGGCGATGGTATGTCGTTTCTCTTAATTTTTCTGTTGATCCTTTCGATAACATTGTGTTGAAAGAGGTTGGTGATAAGATAAAGGTTGTTGGCATACTTAGTTTTCTTGCAGGTGTTGTATTGGTATTGTTAGGTTTGCTGATTGCGAGAAAACTCATATCGAAATCAAGCTAGTGCCACGGGTGTTAGCAAATTGTTCTGAGAGCGTAAATTAATATAATCGAATAACCATTTCAGTCATATTATTCTAATCGATGTGAGCTCGTGACTATTGCAAGTATTGAAGCACTTTATAGATCAGTAAAAAATAAAAAGCCATTGCTCGCTGATTATTCGAGCATAGACCATAATCTTTTTTTTACACCTGAATATTTGACGCAGCTTTATCATACAGACTGTTATGAGTTGCTGAATCATAAGCAGCGTCTACGTTACAATCAAATTTTTGCGATGCGTTCAATTGAACAGCTTATGACATTGGAGGCGCGTTTTATTTCACTAGTTGTCGGGCGTAGCGCGACCCATCGAGTGCTCTGTAAAAATAAAGAATTACGTTATTGTATGGCAGAGATGGTAAAAGAAGAAGAAGAACACTATCTAATGTTTCACAAACTTAACCGTAGGGCAGCGCCATCAATCTATGGCGATAAGGAATTGTATTTCGCGCGCATGAGCACTTTGGAAAAGTGCGCCTTAGAAATATTTGCGCGGTTACCTGGGGTTAATGTCTTTTTGCTTTGGGTGTTATTAATTCTTGAGGAGTTTTCTACCTATATTTCGAAAGAGACTCAAAAAAATTCCATTGGTGGGGGGGATTTTTTAGAACCGAATTTTGTACATGCTCATAGAGAGCACTTAAAGGATGAAGCTAGGCATGTAATGATATGTGCAAATGCAATTAGTGATATTTTGGAAAACAGTACACTATTTTATCGTGGCATGAATGCGTGGATATTGAAGCGTTTTATGCATGACTATATGACTCCTAAACGTGGCGGTTTACGTGTAATTAAGCAGTTAGTCAAGGAGTTTCCTGAGCTGAATTCAATTGAAGAAACTTTAATAGGTGCTGTTCAGTCTCAGAAACAGGATTATGTCATATGGAATGCTATTGAGAGTGATAAGTCTATGCCCGTCACGAATTCACTCTTTCAAAATTTTCCAGAATTTTTACTTACAAGAAGCTAGTTTTTTTTACTATAGATGTTAACCATAATTTATGACTTACATTAAGATCCCTATTATTACGGTAATATTAAACTATTTTAATTTCTTCTTTGTCTCTGTTGGAGTGGCAGTCTGTTTTTTTGTTAAAGGTTCAATAATTGTTTCCATGGTCCTACTTTTAGCATGGATTTATTTAGTGCCCCCCATTTTATGTAGATTAACGATCTTTTTAACGGGGAAGCCAAGCGGTAGTTTCCATCAAGACTCTAATAGGCATACTTTGTGGTGGTGGTTGTATCAACTGCAATTACTCTTTAGTCGTTTTCCTGTATTCGAAGAAATTTTGCGTATAGTGCCCGGTTTATATGCGTTATGGCTAAATTTATGGGGTGCTAAAGTTAGCCTGTTTTCATTCTGGTCTCCTGGTGTGACTGTGATTGATAGATACCATATATGGGTTGAAAAAGGGGTTATATTAGGTACAAATGCAATTTTAAGTCCTCATATTCTAATTAAAGGTGAAGACGGTAAAACACTGCTGGTTGTTGACCAGATAACGATAAAGAGAGGGGCGTTAATTGGTGCGGAAAGTAAGGTGACTCCAGGTTGTTATGTTCGAGAAGATCAGACGTTGACGGCTACAAAGAGCTTGCTGCCTTACACTGAAATTAGAGATGGGAAGAAGATTTTATTGCGAAATCATAAAGAATATTTGAAAGCATCATAATTTGAGGTTGGTATACGACTGTTTATTGGTGTCAGATTATCTTGCTTTTCAAGGGTAATTAGTTTGCTACTATAGGTTTCGAAAAAATTCGTGAAGAAGACAATAAATAACAAAATTTTGAATAAGAAAAACATAGTAATAGTTATAATTGTTCAGTTAAGTGTTATCGCGTTATTGTGGCTAGCTTCTCAGCTGCATGTCTTGTGGTCTATTCCAATTGGTATAGCGTTCTCTTTTATATTGCTGACTAACTATGCTCTTATGCATGAGGCAGCACATTTTAATTTATGCGGCAATAGAAAGCTAAATGATATTTTAGGCATTGCAAGTGGTTGGCTTTTCCCAATGTCATTTAATATTCTGCAACTTACTCATCATGTCCACCATAGGTGTAATAGAACAGATCACGAAATGTTTGATTATTATTACCCCGACGATAATCTATTTATGAAATATGGCCAATGGTATAGCATATTGTCTGGTATTTATTGGCCAATGTTGCCCTTTGGCTCACTTCTAATCTCAATTTATCCAAATATATTGAAGGTTCTACCGTTTTCGAAATTCAAAACATCTGAAGTGTTATACGGCGATTTCTCTAGAAAAGAGATACGTAAAATACAGAAGGAAGTAGCAATAGGCGTTTTGTGCTGGTTGGCTTTATGGCAGTTACTTGATTTAAGATGGGAGTCAGTATTGATACTGTATGCATTTTTCGCTTTTAATTGGTCTACACGTCAGTATGTTACACACGCATTTACTCCTAGAGACGTAATTGAGGGGGCTTTAAATTTAAGAGTGAGCAAGCCAATGGAATGGATACTGCTTAATGGTCATTGGGACCAAGTTCATCATATATACCCACATGTGCCTTGGTCAGAGCTTCCTCAGTATGCTTCTAAAACGATGAGTCCCGTAAGTTACTGGCGTCAATACTTTGCAATGTGGAAAGGACCAAGGCCTAACTTCGAGTTGGCGCCAATTCCTATAAAGTCAAACGCCAGTTAACTACTATTTTTAATCTTCAGGACGGTTAATCAAAGATCTATACGTTATAACTATTTGCGGAAATATTTCTAATCCATATCACAGTTCTTAAAAAAATATTAAACACGGAATGCGTAGAAGCATTTAAACTTTTATTTATATGAGTGTTGCCATAAGTATGTTTTGCCTCTCTTTACTCTAGTATCAGCGTCAAAAGTGGGGCGGGTAGTATATAGAGTGATGGCGGCGCCTAAGCTAGTTTACGCAAAACTCACGCACACCAAAATCTAGTGTTTTCGCTTTTCCAGCCAAACTATTGAAATAATGGTGGCCAGGGACGGAATCGAACCGCCGACACGGGGATTTTCAATCCCCTGCTCTACCGACTGAGCTACCTGGCCTTTTTGAAGATGGATATGAAGGGGATTGCCCTGCCTATCTTATCGCTACGCGACCTTGCTGCCTGCTTATTTCTAATTAAAACCTTGTCACCAAGGGAAAGCGAAGCCGAGTATTAAACGTGTTTGAGAGCGCTACGTCAAGTCAGAAACTAGGATTCAGGTGGTACAAAGCCTTCTGGTGTGGCAGAACCATCACCAAAAAAGAATTTTTCCATTTCTGCTTCAAGAAAACTACGGGCTTTGGGATCAAGGGCGCTCAGCCGGTTTTCATTAATGAGCATGGTTTGGTGGCTTAGCCACGCTTTCCAAGCATCGGCCGAGACGTTGTCAAATATGCGTTGACCGAGTTCGCCCGGGTAGGGCGCGGTTTTTAGGCCTTCGGCTTCTTTATTTAAATGCACACACTGTACGGTACGACTCATAGCAATTTCTCTGGTATTGGTTGGTCAAGTTGGCTTAATAACTTACTGACTGGGGCGGCGAGCCCTAGCGATTGAGGTTGTTGCCGATTGTACCAAAGCTGAGGGGCTGCCTCCATGATGCTGTTTGCGGATCTATTGGCTTGTGCATAGATCGGTGTGATGTGTAATCGATAATGCGAGAATGTATGGCTAAAATGCTCGCCGGAGGTGGTATTGCTGATATTAAAGCCGAGGTTTTTTTTACACCAAGATTTAATGTCTATGTCAGGTTCGCATTGGGGGAAGCACCACAGTCCTCCCCAAATACCAGTAGGTGGTCGCTGTTGTAACAATACTTCTGATTTGTCATTCCGTAGCAATAGCATGACGGTGTGTTTCTCAGGTAAGGTCTTTTTCGGTTTTTTACCAGGATAGTGTGTAATGTTGTCGCTTTTATAGGCAAGACAAATGGCCTGCATAGGACAGCAAGAGCATGACGGTTTGCTGCGTGAGCAAACTGTAGCGCCCAGATCCATAATTGCTTGGGTATAGTCGGCAACGCGCTGTGTTGGTGTGTGTTGCTCTGAAACTCGCCAGAGATTTTGCTCAACGTCTCGTTTGCCTGGCCAGCCAGGAATGGTAAAGCAGCGCGCTAAAACGCGTTTTACGTTGCCGTCTAATATTGGTTGTCGTTGGTTTTTTGATAACGATAAGATCGCGCCAGCAGTGGAGCGGCCAATACCTGGCAAAGCCATCAAGTCTTCCAGGTCGCTGGGTAATTCTGCATCGCATTGTTCACAGATTATTTTTGCCGCTAGATGAAGGTTTCGCCCCCTGGCATAGTAGCCGAGTCCGCTCCAGTGATGTAAGACTTCGTCTGTACTGGCTACGGCAAGTTCTTGGATGCTAGGAAAACGTTTTATAAAGCGGAGATAGTAAGGAATTACTGTTTTAACTTGTGTTTGTTGGAGCATGATCTCCGAAACCCATACAGGGTAAGGAGATTGATTTTGCCATGGTAGGTCTTTGCGACCGTGCTGATCAAACCAACTCAGCAAGCGGTCGCTAAACGAAGTTTCAGACACTGGTGTTTAGAATAAACCTTTTAATTTGCTTTTTAATTTATCTTCGAGCTTTTCTTGTGGTACAGCGGGTTCGACACTTGAGCTATCTTTGCTGGCAGCGGCATCACTTTTTATTCCTAATTTATCGAGCAGCTTTTCTTTCAGCTTGTCTTTCTCTTTATCAATTTTTTCTTTAGCTTTTTTCTTGGCATCGTTGCTGATCATGGCATTTAAATCAGGCTTGAACTTGGGGTTAGTGAAGGTGCCGCTAATTTTTACAGGTATTGTTAATCCTTTGAGATTCTCAAGATCTTTACCACCCTGCCCTTTGGATGTTTCGACAATGGCGACTTGGGTAAGGTAATCAATGGATTCGTCCATTAGGTTGGCTTTACCACGGCCATTTATGCGGAAGAACGGTGATTTCATCAGCAAATCTTGATTTTGTAACAGGCCACTTTTTATATTTGCGCTTCCGCTCAGTTCTGCGAAGTCAGTTTGTTGTGGCTCATTGTCGGTGCTTGTCTTTTTACCGGAGAGTTTATCTTTGGCGTCGCGAATTATTTTAGAAAGATTAAAGCCTTTTACCGCTCCGTTGATAAAGGAAAATTGAATGTCGCCATTCGCTGTTTTCTTTATTTGATCTGGTGTTGAGCCGCGCATAGTCAGTTTGGCTTTAACACTTACGGTACCAAGAATTTTATCATCGCCAATCAAATCTTTTAGCAAAGGTCCTGCGGCAACGTTTGTTAATGTCTCGTTGACTGAAATGATGGGCGTACCAAGGTTGCTGTTGAGCTGAATATGGCCTTTATAACTGCCGCTGTAAAGCGAGGCGGTTAGCGGATGCAAAGTAACCAAGCCACCTTTAGCGGTTAATGTGGTTGCTAGTTGCGTTAGCGTTAACTTATTTATTTTAAGTGAGCCCACATCAAATTGCGCATTGGCAAGTAAAGTGCGAAGCGGGTGCATCCAGCTATTATCAGTGGCTGCGCTACCGTTAGAGGCGTTGCTATCACCAGCAGGGCCTTTACTGTTGGATACTGCTGCATTTTCCTCGTCAGAGGGTGGTGGTAAGTAGCGATCCAGATCAATTTTATCGAGCTTTAGTTTGGCGGAAACATTTGGTTTGCTAAATTCTGAAATACTTAAGCTGCCACTAAGCTGGGTGTCGTCGAGCCTGGCGCCGAGGCTGGTAAGCGACAGTTTGTTTGTGCTGCCGGTGAAATCAATATTAAGACTGGTTTTGGCTAAAACGGTAGGGTCAGCAGTTTCTATAGCGACACCAATTTTCTTAAGTAATTCTCGCAAAGAAAATTCGTCGATGTCTAGATGTCCTTTAATCTGTGGGGAGCTTGATAGTTGATTTGCTGTGAGTTGTCCTTTGGCCTGGATTCCTAGGGTGTCAAAAGCAAGGTTTTGCAGTGATAAGGCATCTTTCGCAATGTCTAAGCTCACATCACTGCTAACATTGAGTTCTATGGACTGCGTTGGTAGTGCGGGGCCGCTAAGTGTGCTGGTAAAGGCTAGATTGCTAATGGCAATGAGTTTATTGGCCAGGTCAATATTAGTGATGCCTTTTAAGCCAATTCTGCCACTGATAATCTTAGGCTCGCTATCGACATCAAAGCCCATTTTTAAGGATACAGGTTTGCCAGGCAATATAGCGCCGCTATTCAAATCAAAGTTACTGATGCTAAATTTTTGCGGCGTTTGTTGGTCATCCCAGATAATTTCAGCGTCGCGAATATCGATTCCGCCAAGGCTAAAAGCTGACAAGCTGTCTAAAGCGTTGTTGTTGCTGTCGCTGGATTTTTTGGTTTTATTGCCACTTGAACTCTCGCCAGCTAAATCCGACCAATTGCTGACACCTTGTTTATTGACGCCAAGGTAAAGTGTTAAGCCATGCAAGGTAATAGTATCTGCTTCAATTTCTTTGCGAAAGACTGGGATTAGCTTAATGCCGAACTCGGCACGATCAAGGCTGGCAAAAGGTTTATCGCTAAATCCCTTGGCATTGCTAAGGCTAATATTGTTTGCACTGAGACCGAGTCGAGGGAAAAGTGAAATGCTCAAATCGCCATCAATGGTTAATTCGCGGCCAGTCGCATTGTTGACCTCGGTAATAAGCTTTTGCTTAAAAGAGTTGGCGTCGATCAGAAAGTAGGCAGCAACCAGTGCGACAATGATTATGGCAATAATTGCCAAAACGACGATAACTAAGCGTTTAACCAGTGTGTTCATAAAGGGGCTCCGTTTCTACTTTCCAAAAGTTTGTACATTATTATGAAGTATAGCATTCGATATTTAACACTATATGAGTGTTTGGCAACATTGTTCGCGCTAATTCGCGATATAATCGGCGGGTGATAATAAGAAAAACAGGATCCTAATATGGTCTTGCCTAAGGGCCAAGCATCAGTATTGGCGCTACATTTTGACAATGAAAAGCATGGTCGCGGTCAGGGCGTGCTGCATTACCGCGCGTTTAGCGACGTTACACGAATAAGCCGAGCGGTACTATTGCTTACCTATTGCTGGGTGATTGCTGCGCTAACGGTGCCGATTTTTATTTTGCATTGGCTCACCGTGCCGGGTTTTCTAATGGGGGGGATTATTTTATGCGTGCAGCAATTACGCTCAAAAATCCATGTTGAGCATGCCGTTGGCCACTGCCCTGTGCATGGCGCTGAGGTTGATATTCATCTTGAGGCGAGCCAGCGGCCGCCGGTGTGGGTACATTGTCCGCAGTGCCATGCCTCATTACATTTGATTGCTGATCTAAGTCACCAAGAATTTGAGCAGGAGGTAGGCTAGGCGCTATGCGTGCATTCATGGCATTACTGGTATTGGCGATGCTGCTTTGTTCTGCAGGCGCAATGATTTTTCTATTATTGACTCTGTTGGACGTGATTTAGTGCGTGTGCAGAGATGTCGGTTTTCTCCGCATGTGCTTTGCTATAGTGTTCAAAATCGCTTGATGACAAGGGTTTAGCATAATAAAAGCCTTGCGCATAATCGCAATCTCGATCACGTAAAAACTGGAGCTGTTCCAGTGTTTCAACGCCTTCTGCCACCACATTTTTGTCAAGTGAATGCGCTAAAGCAATGATTGCGCTGGTCAATGACGCTGCATTCTTATCTTGATTGACTTTTTCTAAGAAAGACCGATCAATTTTCAGCGTATCAAAAGGCAGTTGCGATAAATAATTTAGTGAGGAATAGCCTGTACCGAAATCATCGATTGAAATACTTACCCCTAGTTCGTGGAGTTGCTCTAACACCTTGATTGAGTTTTCCATATCGTCAATAAACATGGTTTCAGTTATTTCTATATCAATATATTTTGGTTCTACTTTATGTTCTTCAAGACACATTCTCAATTTTTCGACGAAACCTTCTGATTTTATTTGTCTCACTGAGATATTAATGGCTATGTGATCCAGTGTAAGACCTTGTTTTAACCATGAAGCAATCTGCTTTATTATTGATCGATAAATCCAGGTGCCAATGGGCAAAATTTGGCCAGTTTCTTCAGCGATAGCGACAAATTGGTCGGGCGGTATCATGCCGTGTATCGGATGTTGCCAGCGAATGAGTGCTTCAGCTCCGCATATACGATCCTTTTTTATACACATTTTTGGTTGGTAAACCAAAAATAATTCGTCACGCTCAATAGCGTGGTAGAGCGCACTTTCGAGTGCAACACGCTTCATTGCATTGGCGTTCATTTGATTGTTAAATACCCGATAATTACCTCCGCCTGCTTGCTTGGCTAGGTACATGGCGATATCGGTATTTTTAATCAGTATTTCTGCGCTTTTACCATGCTCAGGATACATCGCGATACCAATGCTAGAGTCAATAAAATGCTCATGAAAATCGATTGTTATAGGTTGTGATAAGTCATTGATTAATGCCTTCGCCATAATCTCGACATATTTTTGCGAGCTTGTTTCAGGCATGAGTATGAGAAACTCGTCTCCGCCAAATCGTGCAACGATAGAATCGTCATTGGTGGCTTTTCTTAATTTTTCGGCAACATGCTTTAATAATTTATCTCCCGCCTCATGGCCTTGTACATCATTGACATGTTTAAAGCGATCGAGGTCAATAAACATAAGGGCGAGTGAGGTTCCCTCTGCATTGGCGCATTGGATTATGGCGTTAAGCTGCTCGATAAAGTGAGCGCGGTTTGATAAGCCAGTTAACGAATCATAATTGGCGCGATGATAAAGCTTTTGAGAATCTTGCGTCGAACGTATGGCAACGCCGACTCGGCGACTAAAATTCTCAAGTGACGAAATGAGTGACTCAATGTCGTCCTGTTGACTGGCAAAGCCTGCTGCAATATAGGCAATGAGCTTGCTGTCGGAAACAACAGGTGAAACTAAAAGTTGATTCACGCCAATCTCAGAAAGTTGTTTGAATATTCTAGGGAATTCAGTGCCATTCCTGTAGTAGGTGGTGTTGCTATCCGAAGGTAAAGTGTGATCTTCAAGCGCGGTCGATTTTTGTAAGCGGTGTTTAGCTACACCGGCAACAGAGGTGTCGTAACGTAAGGTTTGTGCGGATTCATTTTTATTTTCTGGAATTATGAGGAGCATACTTTGTTGGCAGTTAAAAATTTCACAAATCTCGCGCAATATGAGTTCACTCGTATTGCGAATGTTTTCGCCTGTAAATATCGATTCATCAATGATGGACAGACCTTCAAGCGTACGAAATTGCTTCACTAGCTTTTCTGACATTTTGTTGAATGATTGCGCAAGCTGACCAATTTCGTCATTACTGTCAATGATCAAAGGCTCGTGTGAGTTGTTGGTCCCTAGGCGTTGCGTTGCAGAAGTCAACTTTTCTAGCGGCGAGACAATCTTACGGATTTGGCGACTACTGATCAGTGCGACTAAAAGTAAAATAGAAAAGGTAATGATAGTTAATGCTTGTCCTGATTTGGCTGAGGCAATAGTGTTGTGTTTGTTTCCGAGGGTCGCGGTAACCTGCCATGGTTCTGCGTCGAATAGTGAAGAAAGATTGATGTCGCGACTGCGCGACATAGAGTCAACGTTGCTTTTTATACTACGCTTTACTTTGGTTGGGGAGGAAGCGTTGAGTAACATTACCTCGCCGCTCTGATCGTCGCGCGCTAATGTGGCAAGGTGTTGTCCATTGCCATGAATCGTATAATTTGTATTGCTATTTGCGACTTCATTTAACCAAAGAAAATTTGGATTGATAATGCCAACCAGAGTAATATTGTTAGTGGTGTTCGCGTGAATAAGTGCAATGTGCTCGACGCCATTAACGCTAAAGCTGGTGATTCTGGTGCCGACAGTTTTTATTTTCAGATGTGAAAAAGAGATGGCATCACCATAAAACACTGCTAATTTTTTTTGGTCGCGTGATATTGAAATAGCAGAAAAAATTTCTCTGATTGTGTTTAAGTCTATATTGCTGAGGCCACGGGCAATGAGTTCTTGTTCAAGTTGATAGAGCGAGGTGTCAGCAGACTTCAGCTTGTTGAGGATTGCTTCACTAAAATTTTTTGCGTCGAAAACAAGTTGTTTTTCAAATTGCTGCAATGAGATCTTTTCTAGTTCACTACCGAAATAGATAATGGCAGAAATAACCGGTACTACTGCAGTTAATAAGAACAGCAGGAAAAGACGTACGCCAATTTTAGAATGTTTAAGCATGAGTGTTTTATTTTGGTTATTAGTTATTTATTCTTGCCAAAGCCGCCAAAATTAGCTGAGTCATAGTCAGCACCGAGCCTGATAAATGCGCCATTGGCCGCACGGACAAATCGTCTTTGCTGGTAGCTGCCGTAAGGGGGCCGTTGCTTGCGCCGTTTTTGTTGATGCTGTAAAGGTCGTCATCTGAATTGAGCGGCACTTCGCCCTTGAATTTTCGAAACTTGCCGTTGCCTTGTACTGCGTCGTGATTGAGGTGTTCGTAAGGCTGACCCCAGGGGGCGAGCAAGTTATTCATGCCAAGCATAGTGAGGTTATCGGGCAGGCGCCCGGTCGTGACGCTAAATCGTAGAATTGCTTGTTCAATGCCGTCAATATCGATGCGAGCAAGGGCGTTATCTTTACGATCGATATAGTTGCTATAGGAAGGTATTGCTAGCGTAGTCAATAAGGCGATGATGGCGATGACGATCATCAGTTCAATGAGATTGCAGCCTTTATTGCGGTTAAGCGGTTTAAAATAGGCGAATTGGTGTCCACATTTTTGATTTATGACGCGCGTTGACACATTAATAGCTGGTTTCATCCCTTTATATGTCGGTTTATTGGCTAAACTTCTTGAGCTTAATCTGTGTTGGAAGAACGGAGGTGTGAGCTAAGCCCATTTTTTGATGAAAGTGCGCTGATTGCGGTGCAAATTGGAGCGGGTGATGGGAATCGAACCCACGTATTCAGCTTGGGAAGCTGATGTTCTACCATTGAACTACACCCGCATCTATACCGCAGGGAGGGTGATTATACATTGCTATCAACGGCTGTCTGAGTAGCCCATTGCTTATGCTAAAATACAGCGATGTCTGAAGCGATAATCATTGAATTAAATGGCGAGCCACACCCGTTTGTTCCCAGTGCCACGGTGGCTGATTTGTTGACGCAATTAGAGCTGGCTGGTCGCCGGTTTGCGGTTGAGGTGAACCTCGAAATCGTGCCGCGTAGTGGCTATGGCGAGTATGTGCTCAACGCCGGAGATCGTGTTGAGGTTGTGCAGGCTATTGGTGGTGGTTAAGTTAACAATGAGGCGTTTATGTCTGCAGTAGTCAATTTAAAAAATTCTGAAAACAGCAATGATAATCTGGTCATTGCAGGTGTTTCCTATCGATCACGTTTATTGGTGGGTACCGGTAAATATAAGGATTTTGCTGAGAGCAAAGCCGCTATTGAAGCTAGTGGCGCGGAGATTGTCACCGTTGCTATTCGTCGTAGCAATATTGGCCAAAACCCTGATGAGCCGAATTTGCTCGATATTATTACACCTGATAAGTATACGATTTTGCCTAATACGGCAGGTTGTTATACGGCTGAAGATGCTGTGCGTACCTGCCGTTTGGCACGTGAATTATTGGATGGCCATGACCTGGTTAAGCTTGAAGTATTGGGCGATGAGAAAACCTTGTTTCCTGATATTACGGCGACGCTTGAAGCGGCAGATATCTTGGTTAAAGAGGGCTTTAAAGTCATGGTTTATACCAACGATGACCCGATTATCGCCAAGCGTCTCGAAGAGATGGGCTGTGTTGCTGTTATGCCATTGGCTGCGCCTATTGGTTCCGGGCTAGGCATTTGCAATCCCTATAATATTCGACTGATTTTGGAGAATGCTTCCGTGCCGATTATCGTTGATGCGGGCGTGGGTACGGCTTCTGATGCGGCCATTGCGATGGAGCTAGGTTGTGAGGGTGTGTTGATGAACACCGCGATTGCCGCAGCAAAAGATCCCGTGCTTATGGCCTCTGCCATGAAAAAAGGCGTCGAAGCTGGGCGCGAGGCCTGTCTTGCCGGGCGTATGCCACGTAAATTATACGCATCGGCATCATCACCCTTAGACGGTACTTTTTTCTAAAATAAAGTCGTCTCACCTCATGATTGCCCCCGCATCCGACGACGCGAAAAAGCATCGCCCTATCCGTAGCTATGTCCGTCGTAGTGGTCGACTTACTGAAGGACAAGAGCGCGCACTCGAAACGCAGTGGCCGCGTTTTGGTATTGAAGCTGGTGAGTCAATGCTCGATTATCAGCAATTATTTGGCCGCGATGCGCCGACTTTTGTCGAAATTGGTTTTGGTATGGGGAAATCATTAGCGGAGATGGCAAAGCAACGACCTGAGCATAATTTTATTGGAATTGAAGTGCATCGTCCTGGTGTTGGTAGCCTGCTATGTCAGATAAAAGAATTTGGTCTCGAAAATGTACGCGTTATCAGTGTGGATGCGGTAGAGGTGATGACTTCGGTCATTCCGCTAGCCTCTTTGGCGGGCCTCTATTTATTTTTCCCTGACCCTTGGCATAAAAGGCGTCATCACAAGCGCCGCATCGTTCAGCCAGCATTTATTGAAACTATGGTGCAGCGGATAAAATTAGAGGGTGTATTGCACATGGCAACCGATTGGCAGGACTACGCAGAACATATGCTCCAGGTAGCCGAAGACTGCGAGCGGTTAGTAAGCTCCGCAGGGAAAGGTCGCTTTAATCCCGATACCGGTAATCGGGTTGAAACAAAATTTGAACGCCGCGGTCTACGTTTGGGTCACGGTATTTGGGACCTTATTTTCACAAAAAAAACCTAAAGGGAATATTTTGTATGTCGGAGTTTGCTCGCTTTACTGAATTGCGTGACTGGCTAGGTGGCCGCATTGTTGGTCAGCCTTATTTAGTCGAGCGCTTATTGATTGCGCTATTAGCCGATGGCCATTTATTGGTTGAGGGTCCGCCAGGGCTTGCTAAAACACGCGCAATTCGCAGCCTTGCAGAAGGTGTTCACGGTAGTTTTCAGCGCATTCAGTTCACGCCAGATTTGTTGCCTGGTGACGTCACCGGTACCGATATTTTTCGACCACAGACCAGTAGTTTTGAATTCCAGTCGGGGCCAATATTTCACAACCTAGTCTTGGCCGATGAAATCAATCGTGCGCCGGCAAAAGTACAATCCGCTTTACTTGAAGCGATGGCGGAGCGCCAAGTCAGTGTTGGTAAAACGACGTATTCATTACCTGATTTGTTTATGGTGATGGCAACACAAAATCCTATCGAGCAAGAAGGTACGTATCCACTACCCGAAGCGCAACTAGATCGTTTTCTTATGCATGTCTTGGTTGATTACCCTAATGCGGAAACCGAGCGTAATATTTTGCGCTTAGTGCGAGCTGAAGCCAATGCGCAATCAGACAAGGTTAGTGCAGAGACCTTTGATGCGCTAAGCGAAAACATCGTAAAATCAGCACGACAACAAGTGTTGCAATTGCATATGGCCGATGCGGTTGAGGAATATATTGTGCAGCTAGTGATGGCAACGCGTCATCCAGAAGTGTATGACGAAGAACTTGCTGGTTGGCTAGACTATGGTGGCAGCCCACGCGCAACCTTGTCGCTTGATCGTTGTGCCAGAGCGCATGCGTGGTTACGTGGAAATGATTTTGTTTCACCCGATGACGTGCAATCCGTCGCGCATGATGTCTTGCGGCATCGTATTATTACGAGCTTCCAGGCCGAGGCTAATGGCATCGACACCACGGTTGTCATTGATCGGTTGCTTGCTAAGGTTCCTGTCGCGTAGTCGTTGTAGACAACTAGAATGGCTAAGGGAGCAAACACACAACTTACCAACCTAATTGGTCTACGCTTTGGTGCGGCAAGATTAAATTTATTTGCGCGAACTCGTGCCCAAAGCGCGCTTGCTGGTTCGGTTGAATCACACTTTCGTGGTCGTGGTCTCGACTTTGAAGAAGTGCGTCATTATCAAGCAGGTGACGATACTCGCACTATCGATTGGCGCGTGACAGCTCGAACCGGTGTCGCGCATACCAAACTCTTTCGCGAAGAAAGAGAGCGTCCCGTCTTTGTCGCCATTGATCAGCGCCGGTCAATGGCCTTTGGTAGTCAGCATTGTTTTAAATCAGTGCAAGCTGCGGAAGTCGCTGCCTTATTATCCTGGGCTGCACTGAGACAAAGTGACCGAATCGGTGGCCTAGTCTTTAATGATCAGCAACATGAAGAAGTCAGGCCTAAGCGCAGTAAAAATGCAATATTACAATTGCTCCATCAAATCGACGATTTCAATAATCGACTATTAAGCGCTAACCCTATTGATTGTAGCAATCAAATTAATGATATGGCCTTTGAGCTAAGGCAGATCGCACGCCACGGTAGTGCCGTATTTATTATCAGCGACTTTCATGGGTTTAATGAGGCAGGGGTAAAACAACTTTACCAACTTAAGCGCCACAATGATGTCACTGCCATTATTATTTCAGACCCAATGGAATATCAATTGCCCGCAACAGGTGGCTCTGTACTAACAGATGGTGAGCGACGTTTTTCGATTAATTTATCAAGCAAGTTGTTAAGAAAAGAATTTTCCGAGCACGCGGTTAAGCGACACGAGTCACTAAAACAAAATCTTATTCAATACGGTATTCCTAGTATTGAAATCAGCACGCAAGACGATGCGCAAAAGGTATTAGAACAGTTTTACGGTAAACGTAAGCGCCGTCCGTTGAGAGTCAGGGCATAAAGAATGTCTGATAGTATGCCAAATAATTTACCGAGTAGCTCACCCGGCAACCCACTCGATCAATTGCCGCCGATACATTTTCCCGAGGCCATATCGTTGTGGCCGCCCGCGATAGGCTGGTGGTTGTTGGCCGGTTTATTGATCGTGTCTACGGGACTCATTGTGCGATTCTTTTTACAACGAAAACGCCGAAATTTTGTGCGAAAAACAGCGCTTAAAGAATTGACACGATACTGGCAGGTGTACCAACAAAACAATCAATCAGCAGAATATTTGACTGCCGTTAATCGATTGCTTAAACAGTTTGTCGTGCAGCAATATCCCAATAAAAATTTACATACCTTGTCTGGTGAGCAATGGATAAATGGTCTTGCCGAGTTATCGCCGCAATCAGGGTTGAACTCCGATAGCGCTGTGGCACTGCTCAGTATCTATGCCAGGCATGTTGAACAAAGCAATCAAGACGTGAATGCGCTCTATCCTTTACTCGTGCAGTGGTTTAACGGTTTGCGCCTAGCTTCATGATAGAACTCGACTGGCCTTGGGTGTTTTTATTATTGCCGCTACCCTTGGTGGTGTATTTCTTTGTGCCGCCAGTCACGGTGCAAGATAGCGCCTTACGCGTGCCATTTTTCCAAGA
>NVRQ02000098.1 GCA_002400905.2 Gammaproteobacteria bacterium
CTTATTGACAGCGACAAAACCGGCATTTCTTGCCCAGTTAAGTAGGTCATTGTTATTACTGAATAGCTTGTTGAGGCCATCAGTAGCAGCAAGCATGGAAAGATTGCTAGTTTTGCGAGCACGTTGATATTTTTTGAGCGTGTGTTCGTGACCAATGTCGCGTTTGCTTTCTAATGCAGTTTCAATAATTTTTGCAAGACTGCTTGCGTCGAGCAGACCCAAGTTAACGCCTTGTCCCGCTAAGGGGTGAATGCTATGAGCGGCATCGCCAATTAAGGCGATGCGCGGTGCGACATAATTATTGGCGTGTTGTGCGTTGAGTGGGAATGCGGCGCGTTCACTGTCTAATATGACCTGTCCGAGTTCGTTTTGAAAGGCATTAGTGATTTCGCTTTCAAAGGTTACTTTATCCATCGCCATGAGTTCATTGGCATAGTGATCTTTTGCCGACCAAACGATGCTAGAACGGCCATCATCTAAGGGTAGAAATGCTAATGGCCCCGTTTTTAAGAAACGTTGCCAGCCATATTGTCGATGCGGTTTTTCGATTTTAACGTTAGCGACGATGCCTTGTTGCTGATAGCTCCATTCTGTTACTTGGATATTAGAGAGTTCGCGTACCTTGCTGCGTGCGCCGTCGGCGCCGACGATGAGTTTAGCGGTGAGAGTCTTTTTATTGCTGGTAGTAATAGTCGCTTTGTTTTTTTCAACAATGAGTGTTTCTAGTGAAGTGCCGAGTTTTACTTCAACTGAACGTCTATAGGCTAGGGCTTGATGTAAGGCTTGTTGAACGCGGCGATTCTCGACGATATGGCCAAGGTAGGCATCGCCGGTGTCAGCACTATCAAAAGTAAGTGTGTTATCTACGTCTTTATTCCAAACGTGTAGTGCGCGAAATGGGCTGGGTCGTTCTTTGATTAGGTTTTGCCAGATGCCGAGCTTTTCTAATAGCTCGCTAGATGTGCGGGTGAGTGCTGAGACTCTTAGATCATAAGAGTCACCGTAGGAATTATTTGGCCAATCAATGGGTTCTGGCTTATAGCCATCGATGACGAGGAGTTTTAATCCGCTATCGGCTAGGGCGCAGGCGAGTGTTGCGCCAACGATATTCCCACCAACAATAATTATGTCGTAATCGTGCTGCATTAGTTTAAAGGGATCCCGCGTGCTAATCGTGGTTGCTTGCCGGCTATGCCCATGGTTTGTCTGGCCAGCATTTTTTTGATGGGTGGCAATAGGTCAACGCCGACTAAGCTGATATTGCGTAGCAGTTTTACTGAGGAGAGGGGGTTGCTAAAAACACTGACTAGGCCTTCGGTAAAACTAATTATTCGTTGTTGATCGGTTTGTCGCCATTGTTGGTATGCTTTTAAACACTTTTCATTGCCGATATCGAGGTTTTCATTTAAGGCGTCATGAACTGCTTCGGCTAACACAGCGATGTCTCTGACGCCCAAATTAAAACCTTGCCCTGCAACAGGGTGAAGGCTGTGTGCAGCGTTACCGATCAATATAGCGCGTTTGGCGAGTGTTTTGTCTGCTTTGTTTAATGCTAGGGGATACGATCCGCGTTTTCCTGCTTTTGTCAGCGTGCCTAGGCGGTCACCAAACCGTTCTGATAGACGTTTTAAAAAGTCGTCATCGTTAAGATTTAAAATTTCTTCAACTTCGTTATGCCAAACGGTATAGACCAGGGCGCAACGCTGTTTGCTCATAGGTAAGAATGCCAAGGGGCCACTATCAGTAAAGCGTTCGTAGGCAGCATTGTTATGGGGTTTTTCCGGTGTAACATTGGCGACGATGGCAGTTTGGCCGTGATCATATGTGTGTGTTGTGATGCCTAGCAGCTCACGTGTTTTTGATTTTGCACCGTCTGCACCGATGACTAGCGAGCAGCTTAGTGTCTTACTATTTTCACCTTGTTCAATAGTGACGTTGGCGCGCTCATCGGTGATATGAAGGTCGATGATTGTTGCCGGACAAATAAGCGTTATGTTATCTAAAGTTTGTAGGCGTTGTTTAAAGGCTTCGCCAATAGCGCGAGTCTGCGCGACAAAGCCGAGCGCATTGACGTTGTGATCTTTGGCGTGTAGCCGCGCAGCGCCAAAATGACCTCGATTACTGATATAAATAGATTCGATGGGTGTTGCGGCTTTAATAATGTCAGGCCATAAGCCTAGGGTATTAAATATTCGATAGCTGGCTTGCGACAAGGCGATGTTACGATCGTCGTAGCTAGGTTGTGCGGCATCACGAAAGGGAATAGCTTCGATAATGGCGATACGTAGTTTGAGGCCATTAGATTTAAGCCCAGCCAGTGCGCAGGCGAGGCCAGCACCCACTAAACCGCCGCCGACAATGATGATGTCGTAATCGAGGTCTTTATTCGACATTAAGCTGCCTGCATAATTGCTTCGATATTGTCGGCGTGTTTGGGTGCGGCGGCACTGAGTACTTTATTGCCTGTGCGGGTGACGACAACATCGTCTTCAATGCGAATGCCAATACCGCGCCAGCGTTTAGCCACCTTTTTACAATCAGGAGAGATATATAAGCCTGGTTCTACCGTTAATACCATGCCAGGACGAAGTTTCAGCCATTGTTGATTTTGTTTGTACGGTCCGACATCATGCACGTCCATGCCGAGCCAGTGGCCGGTGCGGTGCATATAGAATTCTTTGTAGGCGCCGTCCTTTATCAACTGTTTATAATCACCTTTTAGCAAGCCGAGCTTAATAAGACCTTTGGTGAGAACGCGCACCGCCGCATCGTGGTAGGCGTTGTAGCTAATACCCGGTTGGACTTTTTTTATGGCGGCTAACTGTGACTCTAATACTAAATCATAGAGCGCACGTTGTTCTTCGCTAAAGCGACCATTAACGGGAAAGGTGCGGGTAATATCTGAGGCGTAGTTGTTGTATTCGGCGCCAGCATCGATTAATAATAAATCACCGTTATTAAGCGTGGCATTATTTTCGGTGTAATGCAAAATGCAGGCGTTTGCCCCGCCC
>NVRQ02000099.1 GCA_002400905.2 Gammaproteobacteria bacterium
GCCGGATTGAGCCTAGAGCAGTTAAACGCAGGCCGAAACCCTATCCCTTACTGATGTTGCCTAGGGACGAAGCCAGAGAGAATGTGCGCAAATATGGTCACCCTAAAAAGCTTAAGTAAGTGCCATTCGTCACCGACCCCTTTACTTTATTCAAACGTTATGCATTTTTATTTCCAATTAAAGGGGGCAATTAAAGGTTGGTATATAGACTACGTTAACTACTTAAGATGAATAAAATTTTGAAAATCGGCGGTATAGTAGTATTGGTGCCTCTCGTGTCTTTGGGCGTAGTCGTGCTTGCTGCGGTAATTCTTTATCTCGGTATAACTTCACCAGACAATATTAAGGGTTACCATAAAGGCGGTAACTCATACGGGAGAGTAGTCGATCAAAATGGTGATGGTGTTCCTGGGGTTGAGGTCGTTTACTATCGTATGTCATCGTTTTTTAGTCGAACTGAGAACGGATACTCTTTAGCAGCTACTACCGATCAAAATGGGTTCTTTGTCATTAATAATGATCGAGGTGGAGAACTGAAATTATATATTCCTGTCGATGTTAACGACTGTTGTCAGTTTCCTCGCAATCATCTATTACCCGAATTTGACTGGGAAATAAATTCTTCATCCAACCCTCTTATTATTAATGTATGGAGAGTATATAGTTATCCAGACTTGAAGAAAGGTGATGTATTATTGAGGTTCATTCCAGATGGTCGTGCCTACACAATAGACTTTTTTGCAGAGGAGAAGGTTCAAGAGAAAGAAAAAATAACTGGTCTATATGCTGTTATACCTAACCGTTTTAAACTTAATACAAGTAGACATATCAAAAAAGAAGGTGAGGTGTTTGGGGATCTACGGATTTGGATGAAGAGGAGTGAAACTGAATGGGAAATGGAAATTCAAGCGATCGATGGTGGCCTGATAAAAACCAAAGACATGTTTACAAATCTTGCGCCTAAAAATGGCTATACCAATACTTTTAATTTTGGTGGGTTAAATTTTTCTCAACATATAAGAGAAAATTTCTATTTTCGTTCTCGTAAAGGTGAACTTTATGGGTACGTTAAGTTAAGAATAATGCCTGAGTTTAGAGATGATTCAGCTATTAGTTTTGATTTTAAGATTAACTTAGAAAAAGGACGTAATTTAACGGTGGAGAAAAAGTAGGCCGTTAAGAGGCTGCAAAGGATTGTGACAAAATTATTATATGGATTGAGCCGAATTTTTATCTGGTCTTTCTCTGTTCGGCACTAACCTATCAACCACTGCTGCACCCACTGAATCACCCCACACATTCACGGTTGTTCTAAAGCGATCTAAGAACCAGTCTACTGCGAGCAATAGGGCGATACCTTCTAGGGGCAGGCCTACGGCTTCTAATACGATGACTAATGTGATTAGGCCTGCTTCGGGGATGCCTGCTGCGCCGATTGCGGCGAGTGTGGCGGTGATGAAGATGATGAATTGTTGGCCTAAGGTGAGGTCGATGCCGTAGGCTTGGGCGATGAACATGGCAGCGCAGGCTTCGTAGAGGGCGGTGCCGTCCATGTTGACGGTTACGCCTAGTGGTGTGACAAATTGGACTGAGCGTTTGCTGACGCCGTTCTCGCGTAAGCATTCCATGGTCATGGGTAGCGTTGCAGCGGAGCTTGCGGTACCGAATGCGGTGAGTAGTGCGCGCATCATGCCGGTGAGATAGTCGCGTCCACGTCCTGTTACTACCAATAAGATAATAAATAAAACAATAAAGTGAATAGTCAGACCGCTTAAGACCGTCACCACGTGTAAGCCGACGGCGGTGATCTCGTTCATGAATTGTTCGCCACCACCGGCTTCGCCTAAGCGGCCGGCAACCAAGCCAAAAATACCGATGGGTGCGAGATACATGACCCATACGACTAACTTCATCATGGCGTCGTTGATGCCACGGAAAAACTCGGTAACGGTTTTGCCCGCTTCACCTAGGGTGGTTAATGCGGCGGCAAATAAGATCGAGAAAAAAATCAGTGGTAGTAGCTGTGTGTTGGCGGCTGATTCAATTAAGTTGGGTTGGACCATGAGCAGTAAAATATCGCTAATGCCGGTGTCTTCTTTGCCTATGACTTTGTCAGGTATTTCGGCAAAACTGGCATCTATGCCGACACCAGGCTGGATGAGGTTAACCATGACCATGCCGATGAATACGGCAATGGCGGTGGTGGTGGCATAAAACAATAAGGTGGTGCCACCTATAGTACCGAGTTTGCGTATGTCGCCGAGACTTGCGATGCCGCTGATGACTGCGGCAACGATCAGCGGCACAATCATCATTTTTAATAGATTAAGAAAGACCTCTCCGATCCAAGCAACTGACTGCATGGCTGGGCCCCAGATCCAGCCACTCGCGACGCCCGCTATAACGCTAACAATTATGGCTATCAGTAAATATACTGCGTGTTTATGTGGCATGCGCAACCGCCTTTATGTTTTTTGTGGGTGTGTGGTGGGGGACTTAGGCCATGCCGACGGTGCTAAAACCGCAATCGACATACGTAATTTCGCCGGTAACGCCTGAAGCTAGGTCCGAGCACATAAAGGCCGCGACATTGCCGACTTCTTCGATGGTGACATTGCGTTTTAGTGGTGCTGCGTTAGCGACTTTATTCTGCATACTACGAAAATCACTAATACCTGCTGCGGCAAGCGTTTTAATCGGGCCGGCTGATATGGCGTTAACACGAATATCCTCGGGTCCTAAGGTTTGTGCCATATAGCGTACATTGGCTTCTAGGCTCGCTTTGGCCAAACCCATAACGTTGTAGTTGGGGATTGCTTTTTCAGCGCCGAGGTAGCTCAACGTCATGAGCGCACCTTTTCTGTTTTTCATCATATTGCGCCCTGCTTTGGCTAAGGCGGCAAAGCTGTATGAGCTGATTTCATGTGCGATATTAAAGCCTTCGCGGGTGACACAATCAAGATAATCACCTTGTAATTGTTCGCGTGGGGCAAAGGCGACGGAATGGATAATAATATCGAGTGAATCCCAGCTCTCATTGAGTTTGGTGAATACAGCATCGATCTGTTCATCACTGCTGACATCACACGGTATGGTGATATCGCTACCGACATTGGCGGCAAAGTCTTCAACACGAGATTGCAGTTTTTCATTTTGATAGGTGAACGCAAGTTCAGCGCCCTGAGCGTGCATGGCGCTGGCGATTCCTGCGGCGATTGAACGCTTGCTGGCCTAACCGACGATTAAGGCACGTTTACCCTCTAAAAAACCCATGAATTTCCCCTTTGCATACTGGTTGATAGCGTTTGATTAAGCTTACTAAGCGTTCGGCGTGTATTTAAGGATATATCACCCTACTATACGGTGTGGAACTGCTTGCCTAGCTCGGTTGTCATCCTATAATACCAAGCATGGCGCTAATAGGTAACGTAAGCTTACTCTGGCTGCTATATTAATAAAAACAGAGTAGAGACTTGCTAAGGTCGTGTCATCAATTACTATGACTGTACTGTTGTGCCTGAAAAAACGCCAAGCGAGGCGAGAGGAGAGTAGTTTGGTTGTTCCAAATGAGCTTCGAACAACGTGCCCTTGGGGTGCAACGAAGCATGGCGTTTTTTCAGGTACAACCCGAAGGGACGAGCCCATTTTTTACCCAGCGGCGTTACTGCTCGCTTATGTCGACGACTATACTGCGCTCGCGATGCCTTGCTGGATAAAAAATGGGCTTCGGCAGAACGGTCATAGTCATTGATGGCACGACCTGCCTCTAAGGTATTTCTTAAAACACTCAGCTGCGTCATGATTGCAGGGCTTATCAGCGCCTGTGAGATGCAGCAATGGAATAATCCTTACCCTGACGAAGAGTCAGGTAAAAATATTCTTTATAGCTCTTTTGCGGCGCGCCCTAAGCATCTTGATCCGGCGCAATCCTATAGTTCAAATGAAGTGCAGTTTACTGCGCAAATTTATGAGCCACCGCTGCAATACCATTATTTAAAACGACCTTACCAGCTTGAACCGTTGGCTGCTGAATGGGTGCCCGTGCCGATTTATTATGATGCTCAGGGTAATGAGCTTGATGAGGGTGCTGAGGCAAGTCTCGTTGCTAAGGCAGTCTATGAAATTAAAATAAAGCCAGGTATTCACTATCAACCCCACCCGGCATTTGTGCGCACGGGTACTCAGGATGAAGAACACTTTTTATATCATGATCTGAACAACAAACAGCTTGGCGATATTGATGTGCTGGGCGATTTTGCACAAACGGCTAGTCGAGAGCTCACTGCTGCTGATTATGTCTATCAGATTAAACGATTAGCCCATCCTAAAATTCATTCGCCGATATTTGGTTTGATGATCGAGTATATCGATGGTTTGTTTGATTACAGTAAAGAGTTGGGCAAACAATTAGAGGCGGATGATAAGGCATGGATAGATTTACGTAACCATGAGCTCAGTGGTGTTGAGATTATTGATCGTTATACCTATCGCATTACGCTTAAAGCGAAATATCCTCAGTTTCAGTATTGGTTGGCGATGCCATTTTTTGCGCCGATACCGTGGGAGGTAGATCGGTTCTATACGCAACCGGGTTTAACCAAAAAAAATATCACGCTCGATTGGTATCCGGTCGGTACCGGACCTTACATGCTGACGGTGAATAATCCCAATCGGCAAATGATTCTAGAAAGAAATCCAAACTTCCGTGGTGAAGCCTATCCTAGCGAAGGTGAGCCTGGTGATAAAGCAGCGGGTTTATTAGTCGATGCGGGCAAAACCATGCCTTTTATTGACAAGGTGGTTTTTAGTTTAGAAAAAGAGGGAATTCCCTATTGGAATAAATTCTTGCAAGGGTATTACGATAGTTCTGGCGTTGCTTCTGATAGCTTTGACCAAGCGGTGAATATTTCGGGTGGTGGTGATGCGACCTTAACGAGTGAAATGACAGGGCGAGGTATTGATTTACTAACCACTGTAGCGACGTCGACCTATTACGGTGGTTTTAATATGTTAGACCCTGTGGTCGGTGGCTATAGTGAAAGAGCGCGTCTATTACGCAGAGCGATAGCCATTGCGCTTGATTATGAAGAGTTTATTTCTATTTTCAATAATGGCCGTGGTATTCCAGGACAAGGGCCGATACCGCCAGGTATTTTTGGTCACGAGGAAGCGATTAACCCGTATGTCTACGAGAGTGTTGATGGTCGGCCGCAACGTAAGTCGATAGAAGCGGCGCGCGCACTACTTGCGCAGGCAGGTTATCCGGATGGTGTCGATGAAAAGTCAGGTGAGCCATTGTTGCTCTATTACGATACCGCGGCGGTCGGTCCGGAAGCGAAGGCGACGCTAGATTGGTGGCGTAAGCAATTTAGGAAACTCAACCTTCAATTAGTCATTCGCAGTACTGACTACAATCGTTTCCAGCAAAAAATGCGAGACGGTAAGGCACAAATTTTTAGCTGGGGTTGGAATGCGGACTATCCCGACCCAGAAAATTTTCTATTTTTGTTGTATGGGCCAAATAAGAAAGCAGAGCTAAATGGCGAAAATGCAGCAAATTATATTAATAAAGAGTTTGATGCACTTTTTGAGGATATGAAAAACTTGGCAAATGGCCCTGAAAGAGCATCAGTGATTAAAGAGATGATTGATATCGCGAGAAAAGACGGGCCTTGGTTATGGGGTTTTCATCCTAAGGTATTTAGTTTACAGCATGCGTGGTTGAAAAACACCAAACCTGCTGATGTTGCCAATAACACTCTAAAGTACAAACGCGTTGATCCTGTTTTGCGTGACGCGCGACGCGCTGAGTGGAACTCACCCATTTTATGGCCGTTATATTTAATTATTAGCTTGCTAGCAATAGTCATTACTCCAGCCTTTATTGCTTATAAAAAGCGTCAGCGTGCTTCTGCACTATCTTCTGCGTCGCCTTCTCGTTCTGAGAGAGGGGCAATTTAATGCTCGCCTATATCATCCGACGTTTGCTTTATGCGATACCGATATTGATCGGAGTCAACTTAATTACCTTTGCCTTATTCTTTGTTGTTAATACGCCCGATGATGTGGCGCGTGTGCATTTAGGTGATAAATACTTAAATGAAGAAGCGGTGGCGAATTGGAAGGCGGCACGAGGTTATGATAAACCCTTAATCTATAATGCTGATGCGTCGGGGATTGATAAATTTCAGGAAACAATTTTCTTCGAGAAATCGGCGAAATTATTCGCCTTTGATTTTGGTGCAGCGGATGATGGCCGTGATATTGGTTATGACATACGCCAGCGTATGTGGCCAAGTTTAGCGATTGCGATTCCTTCATTAATTATTGGTTTGCTAATAAATATCACGGTTGCCATGATGCTGGCTTTTTTTCGTGCGAGTTATATTGACATTGCGGGTGTCATAGCCGGTGTGACTTTGATGTCGATTTCATCTATGTTTTATATCATCGGTGGCCAGTATTTGATTAGTAAGTCTTTGCATCTTGTGCCTATTTCTGGCTATGACGAAGGTTTAAGTGCAATTAAATTTCTTGTTCTACCGATAATCGTTGGATTGATAAGCGGTATCGGCTCAGGTACGCGTTGGTATCGCACTATCTTTCTTGAAGAGATTAACTGTGATTATGTGCGCACTGCACGAGCTAAAGGTTTGTTTGAAAGCGTAGTGTTATTTAAGCATGTGTTGAAAAACGCCATGATTCCAATTTTGACTGGTGTTGTTGTTATTCTTCCCTCGATATTCATGGGTAGTTTGGTCACCGAATCATTTTTTGGTATTCCAGGTTTAGGCAGTTATGTTATCGATGCCATACGAGCACAAGATTTTGCCATTGTACGAGCCATGGTGTTTTTGGGTTCAGTGCTCTATATCATTGGTTTAATATTGACTGATATTTCTTACACCTTAGTTGATCCACGCGTGCGGTTGGGTTAGGGGTATTCTCAATGAATAATTCCATCTTGTTACATCTGAATATGCGTCAGGCAAGGCGTAAGGAGAAAAATTTGCTTGTTGCCAATGAGCGACGAGCAACGCAGTCTGGCGTATATTCAGGTGTAACCCGTAGGGCCGGGCCTGTTTCCCCACCTGGTAGCGTTATACCCCGAGGGCATGTTGTCGTTTGCTTGTGTAGCACCACTACACGGCGCTCACTCTGTCTTGCACTCCAAGAGCACTTCCTGCGGGGCGCACCCCAAGGGCACTTCCTGCGGGGCGCCGGACAAAAAAATAGACCCGGTAGAACGAAATTATTCATTGAGAATACCCCCTAGATGCAAATATTGGGATATCAATTAGCGCCACTATGGACAGATTGGCTGGTTTATTTATTGGTTGCTGCGGGGGTAGGGTTTTATCTGTATGCGCGGCGCCATGAACATCTGGCTCGGCCTTGGCGTCAGGTAGCGCGACGTCCCTTGGCAGTGTCGGCGGCTATGGTGTTGCTTGTCTATATTGTTATCGGCCTTGCTGATTCGATACACCTACAAGAGCAGCGTGATATTGCTAACTCTGATGCGATAGTTTTTTCTTCAGAGAAAATATCTGTGCTTGATATTGTTTTGACGACGCTGCGTGTACAGGAAGAAAAAACCTATTCGGCTCCGTTTGCAATACGGTCTTATGCCAAAGAAACTGTTGAATTGCCGGATGGTAATATTGTTCGTGAATTTCCACGTTTAGTTTATGGTGGGACTCATCTTGATTTCGCATCGGATAGAAGTGCCGATATTACTGCGAAGACATTGCGCGCGCTTATTGAGTCGATGCTAATATTTGTTTTAGTAATAATAATGCTAAGTTATTTTTCGGCTAAAAATAATAGCCATGCTTTTGGCCGGCAGTTCGTTCTATTAAAGCGCGGTGAGACCGATATCCCTTGGCGTTCATTATTGTTGACGGGTTTTATTATTACTGTAGTGAGTTTGATATTAATACGATTGTCGCCTTACTATCATGTCTTGGGCACAGATAAGGTTGGTACGGATGTTTTGTATCTATCTTTAAAAAGTATTCGTACCGGCTTAGTGATTGGTAGTTTAACGACTTTATTTGTGCTGCCTTTTGCCCTGTCGCTAGGGATAATGGCGGGTTATTTTCGTGGCCGCGTCGATGATCTTATTCAATATATTTATACAACCTTAAGTTCAATACCCGGCGTATTGCTGATCGCTGCATCGGTGTTGATGATTGATGTGTATATACAAAATAATGCGGATCAGTTTGCAACGATAGCGGATCGCGCCGATGCGCGTTTATTGTTTCTCTGTTTGATTTTAGGCATTACCGGTTGGGTAGGGTTATGCCGTTTACTTAGAGGTGAGGCATTAAAACTGCGCGAAATTGACTATATTCAAGCCTCTCAAGCCTTTGGTGTTTCGCACGCGCGCATATTGTCACGTCATATTTTGCCTAATGTTATGCATATTGTATTGATTACCTTGGTGCTCGACTTTAGTGGTTTAGTCTTAGCCGAAGCGGTGTTGTCTTATATTGGTGTGGGTGTTGATCCATCAATGATAAGCTGGGGCAATATGATTAATGGTGCGCGTCTGGAAATGGCGCGCGAACCTGTGGTGTGGTGGTCGCTAGTGGCGGCATTTATTTTTATGTTCTTACTCGTGCTTTGTGCCAATTTATTTTCTGACGCGGTGCGTGATGCTTTTGATCCCAGGGCCTGTTAACACACATAGATCGCAGCGTTGCTGCCCAAAACCGGACTAGGCTAAGTGCCCTTGGGGTGCAAGGCATGAGGAGAGATATTTAGTGGTTCTAAATGCACGACGAGTAACGCCTAGCCCGGTTTTGGGCGCTACGTGCCCTTGGGGTATAACCCGAAGGGACGGGGCAATTTTTCTACCCTCCTTCGTTACGGTTCACTTGTGTACCATCAGTACACGGCGATCACAGCGCCTTGGCGGACAGAAAAATTGCCGCCGTCGCGGTGATCTATCTGTGTTAACAGGCCCTAAAATTCATGGACGCTAACGTCAAAAAGCCGGAAATTGGCCAGCAGCAAGATGTTTTGTTGCGTGTCAATAATCTGAAAACGCAATTTCATACTGGCCGTGGAATTTTGCGTGCAGTTGATGGCATCAGTTTTGAAGTGCGCAAGGGTGAAACCTTTGCTTTGCTCGGTGAGTCGGGTTGCGGTAAGTCGATGACGGCATTATCTATTATGCGTTTGGTGCCTCAACCTGCTGGCCATATTGTTGATGGCTCGGTGCTCATGGGCGATACCGATTTATTGCAACTCAGCGAAATGGATATGCGGGCGATGCGTGGTGGTCGTATTGCTATGATTTTCCAGGAGCCGCAGTCTTCGCTGAATCCTGTTTTAACCATTGGCGAACAAATTATTGAATCGGTGTTATGTCATCTACCGTTAAAGCGTGCGCAGGCCAAGGTGCGTGTTGTAGAGTTATTGGATGCCGTGGGTATTCCGGATCCGACGCGACGTTATAAAGAATATCCGCATCAACTTTCAGGCGGTATGAAGCAGCGAGTAATGATTGCTATCGCCCTGGCGGGTGAGCCAGAATTATTGATTGCTGATGAGCCAACGACAGCACTCGATGTCACGATTCAAGCGCAGGTGCTTGAGTTGCTGGCTGATCTACAACGGCAAACTAATATGGCCATGCTATTTATTACGCATGATTTAGGTGTGGTCTCGAATATTGCCGATCGCATTGCGGTGATGTATGCCGGACAGATTGTAGAGCAAGCGGGACGCGATAAATTCTTTAGCGAGCCTCGGCACCCTTATACCTGTAAATTATTTGAGTCATTGCCGCGAGCAAATAAGCGTGAGGAGTCGCTGGCAGTGATAGAAGGCAGTGTGCCGTCATTATTAACTGAATTTTCTGGTTGTCGTTTTGCTGATCGTTGCGATTATGCTTGGGATGTATGTCGCCAATCGGTGCCGCGTTGGTTAGGTGATGACGAAACAGGTGTGCGTTGTCATCGTTTTGATGAGGCTGTCGATCAGCCTGTTCATGAGTTAATCGAAAAGGTTGATTTGGCGAAGACTCAGGCGGCGCCTGGAAGTGACATTATATTAAGTGTCGATAAGCTCAAAGTTCATTTTCCTATTCAAAAGGGTTTGCTTAAACGCACGGTGGGTTATGTTAAGGCGGTTGATGGGGTCTCGTTACATATCGCTGAAGGGCATACTTTGGCACTGGTGGGTGAATCGGGCTGCGGTAAAACAACGGTAGGTAAAGGTATTCTGCAATTGTTAAAGCCGACGTCGGGAAAAGTGGAGTTTAATGGGCATAACCTTATCGCCTTAGATAGAAAAACGATGCGTGGTTTGCGCTCGGACATTCAAATTATTTTTCAAGATCCGTATTCTTCAATGAACCCGCGGATGATGGTCAAGGATATTATTGCTGAGGGGATGATTGCGCAAAATACCGTTGCAACGCGCGGTGAACGAGACCGACGTATTGATGAATTATTAGAGCAGGTGGGTTTACCGGTCGAAAGCAAGCAACGTTATCCTCACGAGTTCTCAGGTGGTCAGCGTCAACGCATTTGTATTGCGCGTGCCTTGGCGGTTAACCCCAAACTGATTATTTGTGATGAGCCAACGAGCGCATTGGATGTATCAGTGCAGGCACAGATATTAAATTTATTGAAAGAGCTGCAGCAACGCCATGGTTTAGCCTATTTGTTCATTACACATAATTTATCTGTTGTTGAGTACTTAGCGCATGATGTGGCAGTGATGTATTTAGGCAGAATAGTGGAGCATGGGCCGGTTAAAACGGTCTTTGCTAAGCCAGCACATCCTTACACGGAGGCGTTATTGTCGGCGGCGCCAACTTTAGATGATGAAACTCAGCGTGAGATGATTCGTCTTGAAGGGGATTTACCTTCGCCTGCGGCGCCGCCGATAGGTTGTCATTTCAATCCGCGTTGTCCAAAGGTTATGGATGAATGTCGAAGTCTCTACCCGGAAAAAGTTGATCTCGATAATGAACATAATGTTCGCTGCCATTTATATAAGACGAGCTAGTGTCTACTAGACTTTAGTTTTTGGCTTGTCTGGTATAAGCTACGTGAGATAGGGTTATGGTGCATGGGGAATATGGCATATATTGAATTAGTCTTTAGCTTAATAGAGGGAGAGCTGTAATGGCATTGCTCTCTGGTAGTCAACTCTCGGTTTTAGGAGAAATGCCTGTTGAATTGCGTGCCTCCGTCACCGCTTCTCTCGAATCATTTCATCGCGCAGCAAAGGCCGCTAAAGTGCGCTTAGTGACTCATCCAGATTTGCTTAAGGTGCTATGGCGAGTTTGGTCGTACAGTGAATACGTTGCCGATAGCGCTGCGCAAAATCCATCGATGTTGGCAGAGCTTATTGGTGGTGGCGATTTACTTACCGATTATTCTTCTTCTGAGTATGAAGAAAAACTTCATGCGCTCTGTCCAGCGCTTGATAATGAAACAGAATTAGCCAGTGTTCTGCGTCAGTTCCGCCGCAGAGAAATGGTTCGTATCGCGTGGCGTGATCTTGCTCAGTGGTCTGATATTGATACCACTATGCGTGAACTTTCCGCCTTGGCTGATAGTGTCATTCGAGTAACCAATGAATGGTTATATCGTTCACATTGTGAGAAATACGGCACGCCTTACGGCGAGCAAAGTAATCAGCCGCAAGAGCTTGTTGTTATAGCGATGGGTAAACTTGGTGCTGGTGAGCTTAATTTTTCTTCCGATATCGATTTAATCTTTTGTTATCCAGAAGAAGGTGAAACGAAAGGCGCTGCGCGCAGTTGCAGCAATGAAGAATTTTTCGTTCGCCTATGCCAGTCGTTTATTACAGCATTAGATAAAAAAACGGAAGATGGTTTTGTTTTTCGTGTTGATGTCCGTTTACGTCCATTTGGAAAAAGTGGTCCATTAGCGGTTAGCTATGATTTTCTTAGCGATTACTATGAAACGCATGGCCGTGAATGGGAGCGCTATGCCATGGTTAAGGCGCGTGCCGTTACGGGCGATGATGAGGCCAAACAAGCATTACAAAAAATCATAACGCCGTTTGTCTATCGCCGTTACCTTGATTATGGCAGTGTTGATGAATTGCGTACGATGAAGGCTGCAATTAACGCCGAAGTGAAGCGTAAAGGTAAACAAGGTGACATCAAGTTAGGTCGTGGTGGTATTCGCGAGATTGAATTTATTGGTCAAACTTTTCAGCTAATGCGTGGCGGTTGGCAGGCAGCGTTGAGACAGCGGCCTATTCTTACCATATTAGCTTATCTTGGCCGCCTTAATTATTTGCCTCTACAAGCAAGCAAAGAATTGATAGCTGCTTACCGGTTTTTACGTAAATTAGAAAATCGTATACAGGCGTGGCGCGATGAGCAAACACATACTTTGCCCACTGATGCGACAGGCCAGCTTCGCATTGCCTTGTCTATGGGGCTTGATAATTGGCAAGAATTTTTGGTTGAATTAACTCTGCATCAAGACCGAGTTAGTGCACATTTTGATGCCTTGATTGCCGCGCCTAAAGGTGATGATGATGTTGATGCGCTAGCGATAGATACGTGGCAAGCGGTGCTGGACGACAGTGAGAAAGATGCTGAGTTTGATAGTCTGGGTTTCGCTGATGGCCATCATGCTTTTGAGATGCTGACGTCGTTTACTGAATCCTCTGCGTACCGCAAGCTGACCGCGCAAGCGCGTAAGCGTGTTGATCAATTGATGCCGAGTTTATTAACAGAAACCGGTGAGCGTGAGCAACCTGAAATTGTATTAAGGCGTGTAGTCAATGTGGTAGAGGCTGTATCTCGTCGGGCCACTTATCTCATTTTATTACAAGAAAACCCTGCTGCGTTAACACAGTTTGTTACCTTGTGTGCGGCGAGTTCCTGGGTAACGGATCAATTAATTGCTACACCGATATTGATGGACCAATTGTTGGATGTACGGGTACTTTATGCTCCGCTGGATTCAAAGTCTCTAGGCGAGGAGCTGAATAGCGTATTGATGGGCATCGATGATGATTTAGAGCAGCAAATGGACGTTTTCCGTCACTTTAAGATGAACCAGGTCTTACGTGTCGCGGCTGCGGACGTCGCCGGTGTTTATCCCTTGATGGAGGTTAGCGATCATCTGACGTCAATTGCTGAAACCCTACTTAATAAAGTCATTGCCACGGTATGGGCTGATTTCATCGCGCGTTATGGTAGACCGAGCGAGACTCGTGGTGGCAAAACGTATTATCCAGGTATCGCCGTCGTAGCCTATGGCAAGCTCGGTGGTATAGAGTTGAGCTACGGTTCTGATCTTGATCTGGTTTTTTTGCACGACAGTGGTGAAGAAGGTTGTACTGAAGGTGAGGAAGTCATTGATAATTCAGTATTTTTCGCGCGCTTAGTGCAGCGCGTAATGCATATCATGGGGAGCCACACGTCAGCAGGTGTGCTCTATGAGATGGACTTACGTTTGCGTCCAAGTGGTGCATCGGGTTTGCTAGTCAGTCCCGTTGATGCGTTTTTTGAGTACCAAAAAGCCGATGCCTGGACGTGGGAGCATCAGGCCTTGGTGAGAGCCAGGGCGGTAGCCGGACATGAGCGTGTTATGCAGTGCTTTGGCAAGATGCGAGATGACATTCTGACTCAGCAGCGCAATGCTAAAGAGCTGTTGTCTGATGTCAGCGATATGCGCGATCGTATGCGTAAAGAGCTGATCAAGAATAAAAAGGGTGAATTTGATCTCAAACAGGGAATAGGCGGTATTGCTGATATCGAATTTATGGTGCAGTATCTGGTCTTGCGTTGGGCGCATAGCCATCAAGATTTGACACAATTTACCGATAATATACGTTTGTTAGAGTTATTATCCGATCGAGGTTTGTTGGCGAAGCGGGATGCCGTATCGCTAGCAGACATTTATCGCGAATATCGGTCGACAGTGCATCGACAAACGTTGCAGGGTAATGCGGCCATTATCAAGGTGTCAGCGTATGAACAGCAACGCAAAGCAGTCAGTAAAATTTGGAGTAAGATTTTTTCTAAGTAACTAACTGGGCGTTTGTGATCTCTGACATCGCCTGAAGTGAGGGATTAAAATGTTTGGAAAACCAGAAACTGAAATGCAAGAATCACACGTATCGAAGGTATCCACTGCCTCAGGTAGTCGTGAGCAAGCCACTATTGGGTCTTCAATTGCTATTAAAGGTGACTTGGTTGGTGAAGAAGACTTAGTCGTGCATGGTCGCATCGAAGGAACGGTTACCTTAAAACAAAATAGTTTGTTAGTAGGTAAAGATGGTCATATTAAAGCTGATATTCGTGCTCGAGTCATTGTTGTAGAAGGCCGCGTTGAAGGCGGTTTGTTCGGTGATGAGCAAGTCATCATTAAAAAATCAGGCTCAGTGCAAGGTAATATTGAAGCGCCACGTGTTGCTTTAGAGGATGGTTGTAAGTTTAAAGGCAGTATTGAAATGGGTGTCGCCAGTAAGTCTGCCCAACCCGCTGCTGTGAGTAATGCTAATGTAGGTAATGGACATAAAGCAGAGGCTGTTGCAATCAGGAAATAGTGATGTTTAAAGCACAGGGCGCTGCGCGTTTATCAGCGCCCGATATTGGCCAATTAGTCTACCGCTCGCCTGGTTTGCAATTGATCTTTGAGCGAATCAGTAGCGGAGATAAGGTCAATATTCTTGATCTAGGGCCGCCACTGTCGAGCAACGTCGAGTTTTTTTCTTCTTATCACTGTAGATTGTATATCGCCGATTTGCTGCAATCGTTACCGCTTGTCGATACTTATTGGGCTGAAAGTCCAGCATTTAGCCCTATGTTCCCCGAGCTGCTAGATTTTGATGAGAGCGAACAGTTTGATATTATTTTAGGCTGGGATATTGTTAATTATCTTAGTGAAGACAGTATTCGTCGATTTTCTCGTTTTATTGCACGGCATACAAAAGCAGATGCGTTGTGCTTTTTTTCTTTGTTGACACACAAAGAGATGGCAGTTCAGCCTGCGATACATCGCATTCTTGAAGAAGGATCACTGCATTGCGAGCAACACGATTGTGGTAGCTGTGCGTCCCCACGTTTTACCCAAAGTCGTTTATTAGAATTGATGAAAGAGTTTCAAGCGCATCGTTCTTTTTTATTGCAAAATGGTCGTCAAGAACAAGTTTTGCGTATTCGCTGAATAAGTTTTGTTATCCATTGATGCAGAGGCATTAATGAATTCTTGTGCAATGGATATATCTTTTTGTGTATTAATGTTTAGAAATTGAATACGCTCGTTATCGTACCGTGTGTAGACACAGTGACTTTCTTTTAGCCAGCCTATAACGCTACGACGACCATTTTCTAGATAGTGAGCAATGCTGGCGATATGAGATTTTTTTATTAGTAGCAGCAGCGGCTCAATTTGGTTCGAATGCATGACTGCGCAGGCATTGTTATGGCCAATATTTTCTTTTAGTTTGGTGTGAAGATTTGTTGGCAAGAAAGGCATGTCACAGGGAACGACAAATAGATGATCACTTTTAATGTGCTCAAGCGCACTATAGATACCCGCTAGTGGACCGTCGAAGACACCCACTGTGTCGCTAATTGCTTTGTGTGCGTAACGCAAATATTTTTTGTGGTTCCGATTGGCACTAATGATTAAGTTAATGTCTTGAGTCGGGAGTCGCGCTATACAGTGCTCAATTAACGGCTTGTTATCGAGGATAACAAAGCCTTTGTCTAAACCGCCTAGTCGCTGTGCTTTGCCGCCTGCCAAGATAACAATATCAATATTTTCGCTGCTCATGATATAGCGGTGAATAACGCGCTATAAGGGATATAGCTGACAGTATCGCCAATTTTAATATGGCTATTTGTTTCAATGCGAATAAGTCCATCGCTATGATGCAGAGAAGTTTGAATGCCAGAATCTTGAGATTGGTATCGATGGGCAATAAGTTGTTCATCGGCCTCAATCAGTTTTACTCTTAAGTATTCGCAACGTTGTTGAGTGCTCCAGTCGAAGCCAGATGTCACCGAATATTTTATCAACGGTCGAGGCGTTAATCCCTGGCAAGCGAGTAAAAAGGGTCGTGCAATAATTAAAAAAGTAACCAGGGCAGAGACTGGGTTCCCGGGAAGACCGATAAAAGGTGTACCGTTAATAGTGCCGAAGGCGAGAGGTTTTCCAGGCTTCATTGCTATCTTCCAAAAATGCATCGTACCAGTGCTTTCTAATGCGGTTTTAACGTGGTCTTCGTCGCCAACCGATACGCCGCCAGTTGAAATGACTATGTCGGCGTCCTGGCTCTTCGAAATAAGTGCTTTTTTTGTATCACTAAGCGTATCGGCAACAATACGATGATGTGCGACTTCAATGTTAAGCTGATTGATTGCGGCGGTTAATGTGTAGCGATTAGAGTTGTAGCGTTTGCCGCTTTCATTGCGTGTACCCGGTTCAAGTAATTCACTGCCTGTCGTCAATAAGGCTACGCGTAGTTTTTTGTAAACACACACCTTATCAACTCCTAAGGATGCAATTAAGCCAACTTGTGCGGGACCGATAGTGTCGCCGGGGTTTAAGATGATGTCATCTTGCCTAATATCCTCACCGGCATAGCGAACATGGCGACCGGCCGTTGGTCTGACGTGCATTGAAACGGTGTGTTCGTTATAATCGCAGTCTTCTTGTATGATGATGCAATCTGCCCCTGGTGGCAGGCTGGCTCCTGTGAAAATACGTGCTGCAGTGCCGTGAGTTAAAGGTGGTGGGTTGTCGCCAGCAGCAATACGTTGACTGATGTTAATCGCAGTATTTTCTTGTATGTTCGCGCTATTACAAGCAAACCCATCCATTGCACTATTATCGTTTGTAGGGATATTTATTGGCGCACTGATTTTTTCGGCATTAACCCTACCATTTGCCTCTGCGATAGTAATAATTTCTTTCTCTGCGAGCAGCTTTGCGTGCGCGAGTAATGTCTTAATCGCTTCGTGTTCGGATAGCATGGATAATTATTACTAAGGAGTACATTGATTGGACGACATAGGCGAGTGAATATTGAGCCGAGACAAGGCGAGTATTATGAAAAAACCGCAGGCGACTACGTATACGTTGAGGATTTTTCATAATGCCCAACGCAGGCGCAGGCCAATAGGCGCCGCGTATGTCGTCCAATCAATGTACTCCTTGGTATGTTTCGGTGAATCTAGGAATAAGCTGAACAAGGTTGCAGGGTCGAGTTCGGCTATCCAGTTGTTTTTGTATGATATGTTCCCACGCTGTTGTACAGGCATTAGTAGACCCAGGTAAGCAAAAAATAATAGTGCCGTTTGCAATGCCTGCTAATGCGCGTGACTGTAAAGAAGATGTTCCTATTTCAGTAATAGAGATTGCTCTGAACATTTCACCAAAACCATCAATTGTTTTATCAAGCAGTGGGCTAATAGCTTCTGGGGTGCCATCTCTCCCTGTTAACCCAGTGCCACCGTTACAGATAATAACTTGAACGTCATTTTCGATGATCCAATTAGATACTATTGCGCGAATGCCATGGATATTATCTGGTGTTATTTTTTTTGCAATAAGCTTATGTCCGCTATCTTTAATTGCTTTGACAAGAAACTGCCCGGAAGTATCGGTGTCATCATTTCTACTATCTGAGATGGTTAATACTGCGATTGATAAAGGTGTCATGGTCGGTTCTTTTTGCACAAGAATATATTCAAATTGAGAATGAAGCTTTATTATAACGCCTGGACTCGGTTAGAGTCAGATTTTCCCCAGCTTTATAACCTTCTATAAATTTACTCGAAATGCCAGCCTGCTAATTAATTCATTAACTAGGGTCATTGCTGTCCCGTTAACTTTTCCCCGTCATTCCGGCGAAGGCCGGAATCCAGTGGTTTCAACGACATTCTGGATTGCGGCCTACGCCGGAATGATAGAGGGGTGTTATCGATTTTCATGTCCCTAGTACCTCGAAACAATCTAATCGCTAAGCATTTCGCCCGTTGAACAGCGATATATTTCAAGTTAACGGGACAGCAGTGAACTAGGGTGCTATTTGTTTAAAATATAAGGAAAAAAATAAAACTGTTACAGTTTCGGCATGGAATTGGCAAAAGAGGTATGCGGTTGACTGGTTTACGTCTTAGCTATGACGCACCGAATGGTACAACGGCGTGCTAAGGGTTGCAAAATGTAATGGCTGTGTTTTTACACAAGTTCATTAACATTGATGCGTTAACCAAATCCAAATAAGAGGAAGCAATGAAAACTCAATTAAATATGCCCAGTAAGTTATGTGCGGCTTTATTCGTCGCAGGCGGGCTGTCTAGTTCACCCTTAGTTTTGGCTTCAGAGTTTGGTGGTGGTCTGTACGATATGCTAGCAAACGGTAAAGTTAGCATCGATGCAAACTTGCGTTTTGAGAATGTCGATCAAAGCAATATAGCCAATGAGGCTAATGCATTAACTTTAAGAACTCGTCTTGGGTATGAGACTGCAAAACTATCTGGGTTTGGTGGTTTCTTGGAATTTGAAAATATTGCTGTGATTGGTAACGATGATACTTTTCTGGCGCCTGGGCCTTCTGGTAACGGTGTTACGGGTAGGCCAGTTATTGCAGATACTGAATTAACTGAGATAAACCAAGTTTATATTAGTTATTCGGGATTTTCTGATACCGTGGCTAAATATGGTCGTCAGCGTATCGTTTACGATAACGCTCGTTTTATAGGGGACGTGATCTGGCGTCAGAATCAACAGACTTATGATGCTTTTGCGATTAACAATATATCACTCAGTGATACGAGCCTGAGTTATTCATTTATTACTAACCAAAATAATGTTGTTGGTGCTAATGTTGACGTGGAGGTGCATTCAATCAATGCGTCATATAGTGGTTTTTCTGCCGGAAAACTGACTGCTTATGCGTATTTAAGTGATTTTGAGGCAAATAACGTCAACGATAATGACACCTACGGGATACGTTTTTCTGGTGTATCGCCAATGGGTGTAAATAAAGTTTTATACACTGCTGAATTTGCAAGACAAAATGACTCAGAGGATAACCCTAATAGCTTTGATCATGACTATGTTTTTCTTGAAGGCGGCTTAACATTTGGTTCAGGCATTACTGCAAAAATCGCCTATGAATTGCTAGGCAGTGACAATAACACTACAGCGTTCTTTACTCCTTTTGCGACATTATTTAAATTTCAAGGTTACGCAGATGTATTTTTGGCGCCTACGGCAAATGCGGCAGGTTTACCTGGTGGTATCGAAGACATTGCATTGACTCTTACTGGTAAAGCCGGAAAAGTAAATTTGTATGCGGCTTATCATGATTTTAATTCTGATGAAGGCTCTATTGGAAATTATGGTGACGAAATTGATTTAAAGGCGACCACCGCTTTTGGTAAATTTACTGTGGGTGCTCAGTATGCTGCATTTAGTTCGGATTCGACTTTGTCTGATGTTGACAAATTTTGGTTATGGGTTGGGACTAAGATATAAGAGGTTCCTTAGGTGTTGACTCTTATGGCAAGCGTAAAATCAATGATGCGATATTTTTCACCGAAGGGGATGGTCGGTTGTCCGCGCTGATTGATTAGCGGTAATAAGCGAGAGCCCTTGCTGCCAGCGAGTAGGATTGCGACGATATTATTTATCATAGGCGATGTGAAAACTGTCGTTTGATTTAGTTAAGCAATGAGTAGATAAGAAAACCGTTTATTATCACCATAGCTATAGCTAAACCTCGCCAAAATGCCAGCGGGCTCCGTTCTAATAGTGGTGTCTTCGTCTCCTGTGTCAGTGTACGGTTAGGGTGGGACAGATCATAAATGAATTCTGACAATACCCCGTAGCGGCGTTCCGGGTCAGGGGCGACGGCTTTTTGCAAACAACGGTCCATCCACAACGGAATCATGGGGTTGTATTGATTGCTGGGTTGATATTTCAAATTTGACGTCGACTTCAGATTGGTAGTTTTGTCCAGTGCTGTGCCATAGGGCAATTTCCCAGTGAGTAATTCGTAAGTAATGGTGGCAAGAGAAAAGATATCGGAACGGTTGCTACCTGGTTGGCCTAGCAGGTATTCCGGTGCTGTGTAGTTTTTTGTGCCAAGCAGGTTGAGCCGCTCAATAGGTGAGGATATCTCTGCAATACCGGCAATCTTGGTTGAGCCAAAATCGATGATGGATACTTTACCATTGGCATCAATCATAATATTTTCTGGTTTGAGGTCCTGGTGCAGCATCTGTAAGCGGTGAAAGGCACGTAAACCGGTTGCGATTTGCTCAACGATGAGACGCACTTCTTTGATGTCAGGCTGCGAGTGTTGGTCCATCCATTGGCGCAGGGTTTGGCCATCTATATATTCTGTAGCGTAATAAAGAAATTGTCGTGGCCGTGTTTGTTTTACAATCTTGAGAACGCGAGAGTTGCGGATACGCTGACCTGCCCATTCTTCACGAATAAACCCCTCGATATAGGCGGGGTCATCTTCATAGTTTACTGAGGGCGTTTTAATGACCACTGCTTTAGCGCTATCCATGTCGATAGCTTTATAGACTTGCGTACGTTTGCTGGCATGAATTTCACGTTCGATACGGTAGCCGTCCAATATCATACCAGGTTCGAGATCGGGCGGGAATGGCAGTTCGGTCAGTGCATCCACCGCTTCGTTGGCACTTTGTAAGGGCAATGATTCGACTCGTAACACCTGACAGGTAATATTATCGTGACTGCCCTTGGCTAAGGCGAATTGGCTTATCGTCTTAGCAATGTTATTCAGGTCTTGTGCGTCGGAAACAAGGCGGGCAATGTCATGGTCATCCATGAAGTCGTGTACACCATCGGTGGTGAGCACGAATATATCGCCTGTTTCGACGCTGGTGCTGTAGTAATCAATATCCAAATGAATATCAATGCCCACGGCACGACTGAGATAGTGCTTGTTAGCGACTGAGCGGCGGTGATCATTGGTCAATTGCTCCAGGGTTTTTCCCTGTAGGCGGTAGACGCGAGAGTCACCGATATGAAATATATGGGCAGTGGTCGATTTAAGTATTAGGGCGCTGAATGTCGTTATTAGTCCGCGCCCAGATGCATCGCTTTGCTGGCCGCGATGATAGAGCCAGCTATTTATTGCGGTAAGAATTTTATGCGCAGAGGTCTTTGTTGTCCACGAATCGGGGGTGGAATAGTAATCGGAAAGAAAGCTTGTGATGCAGGACTCGGCCGCTTCACGACCATTAATACAACTGCTAACGCCATCAGCGATGGCGATAGCAATACCTTTGTTGGTTAGCTGTGGCTCTTTTGGATTGACTGCGCCACAACAGTCCTGGTTCTCTTCCTTGACGCCTTGCTCCGAATATTGACCGATGCTTATACTGAGTTTTTCTGCCATAGATATTCCTATTTTTTTCACTTCACATAAAAAAATGCCTGCCAGTCATAATCTTGGTTGAGTGACATCAAGATTTAAGGGGTGATTTATTTCACTTCAATCATCTGCACCGTGCCATCGGGAAGGGTTTCAACCATTTGGCTTTTTGGTTCTTCTAAAAAGAATACAATTAGGACGAACACCGTAGCGGCGATAACACCGATAAAAAGAAAGAATAGGTCGTAAGTGACAAGAGAATTGACCGTCAAGAAGGTTACTGCACCAACATTGCCAAAGGCGCCAGCCATCCCTGCAATTTGCCCTGTCATACGCCGTTGTACTAATGGCACCATGGCATAGACAGCGCCGGATCCGGCTTTAGAGAAAAGCCCACCTACGATAGTCATAGCAACGACTAACCAGACTGGCCATGTTTTATCGACCAGGCCGAGAACCAGAAAGCTGGCAGTGATACCGGCGAAGACGATAATCAGCGTGCGGCGACGGCCAATGATATCGCTCAACCAGCCACCGCCAGGTCGTGCTACAAGATTCACAAAAGGGTAAACGCCAGCCAAAAGTGCGGCGCTGACTTTAGGAATGTCAAACCAGGAGACATAGAACAGTGCCAACATAGAGACTACGGCCAACTCTGTGCCAAAGGTGACGAAGTAGGCCCAGTTGAGGATGGCCACTTGTTTGAATTTGTAACGATGCAGTTGCGCTACAGGAGTTTTAAGTATATGCGCGTTAACGCTCCAGATTTTTCCTATCTGCACGAGATAGATGGCGGCCAATACGGCATAAATCACATAGCTGGTATTTGCGCTGATGAGACCCAGTTGAGCGGGCGACAGTTTCCAGGTCAGTAGCGCCAGCGCCAGAAACAAGGGAATATTCATTAAGATATAAAGTATTAGGTCCGCGCGGCTGGTCACTTCCATGGAGCCCATTTTTTTTGATTTGAAGTAGGTTGAGCCTTTTGGTGTATCACTGACCACAAAGTAGTAGATAACACCGTATAGGATAGCAATGATGCTGGCGAGGGTAAGTGCAATACGCCAGCCTTCATCACCACCAAAATTGGCGGCGATGAAGGGTAGCGTGAACGCGGCACCAGCGGAACCGAAATTACCCCAGCCGCCATATATGCCTTGAGCCAGGCCGGTCTGTTTAGCCGGAAACCACTCACCGATCATGCGGATACCGACAACAAAACCGGCACCGATGAAGCCAGAAAGAAAGCGCATGAGTGCAAGCTTCTCGTAGCTTTCAACCCATGCAAAACCGATACTTATGGCGCCGCCGAGTATCAGAATGCCGGTGTACATAATGCGTGGACCGAGTTTGTCCACCAGCATTCCTACGATGATGCGCGCGGGGATGGTCATGGCGACATTAAGAATGAGTAAAACCTTTGCCTGCTGGTCCGTGAGAGAGAGCGCTTCTTTGATAAAGGGCATCATCGGCCCCAAACCTAGCCAGACAACAAAGGTCATGAAAAATGCAAACCAGGTATGGTGCAAAATTCTTATATTAGGTTTAGAGAGATCAAAGATATTGAGTTTGTTGCTCAACATTAGCGCGTCCTTTTCTTCGTTGAAAATAGATTGCCTAAATATCGCAATTATCGAGCCATATCATTATGTCATTGATAATAAAGGGAAATTACTAATTACTGCTTTAGTGTTTACTAAGAGTTGATCAAATAAGGTGCATGTCACAGTGAGGGTGGATTCACGATGGGGCGCTTTTTATGGTTATTAATGTGTTAGCGCTGCTTTATGGGGTGCCTGGGAGCAAGGTTTGCCTATATTTGACGAGTAATGCGGGGGAGTTCTTTGTCCATGCCTCATCGCGATGCGAGGCAAACATAGGGCGCACCAAATTGGTGCGCCAAACTATTCTGTGGCGCTTGAAATGACTGCCTTGGTCAGGTATTTATCTTTAAAAAACAAGGGTATATATGGTTTTTTTGTCGCTGGAATGGTTCTTGCTCAAGGCTGCTTGATACACATGTAACGGTGTCTATCGCTACTGTACACGGAGAGCTTTATGAAAGAAAAATTGGTAATGGTCGGAAACGGCATGGCAGGTGTTCGCGCCATTGAAGAGCTGTTAAAGGTCGCGCCAGATAAGTATGACATCACTGTGTTCGGTAGCGAGCCTCATGCTAATTACAATCGTATTTTGTTGTCACCTGTGCTGACTGGCGAAATGGCATTGAAAGACATCATGCTTAATGATGTGGATTGGTATAAGGATAATGGTATTGACCTTAGGCTGAACAGAAAGATCGTTGATATTGATCGTCGTGGTCGAGAAGTGATAGACGATGAGGGTTTGCACACCCCTTATCATCGTTTGTTAATCGCGACGGGGTCGAATCCCTTTATCATTCCTGTTCCTGGGCATGATCTTGAAGGTGTTATTGCTTATCGCGACATTGCTGATGTTGATTACATGCTTGATGCAGCGAAAGAATATAACAATGCGGTGGTTATTGGTGGAGGCTTGTTAGGGCTGGAAGCCGCGAATGGTCTAAAAGAGCGAGGTATGAATGTTACCGTCGTTCATCTGCTTGATACGCTAATGGAACGGCAATTGGATCAAGCGTCTGGTGCGCTTTTACAGCGCTCATTAGAAGAACGTGGTCTGAGTTTTAAGATGACTGCGCAAACTGAAGCGATTGTCGGTGATAAGCGTGTTGAGAAAATTCGTTTTGCAGACGGTAGTGAGTTAGCGACCGATTTAGTGGTTATGGCGGTAGGTATACGACCTAACGTTGAATTAGCTAAGAAGGTGGGAATACATTGCGAACGCGGTATTGTCGTAAACGACACTATGCAAACGTATGATCCGCGTATTTATGCTGTGGGTGAATGTTTGCAGCATCGCGGTGAAACCTATGGTTTGGTGGCGCCGTTATTTGAGCAGGCAAAAGTCTGTGCCAACCACTTGGCGCAGCTGGGACACGCGCGTTACGAAGGGTCGGTAACCTCGACAAAACTAAAAGTGACTGGAATCGATTTATTTTCAGCGGGTGATTTTACCGGGAATGAAAGCACTGAAGAAATCGTTTTTCAGGATCGGAACGCAGGTGTTTATAAAAAAGTCATCTTGAAAGAGAATAAAATACTCGGTGCTGTGTTATATGGCGACACGGTTGATGGTGCTTGGTATTTCGACTTAATGCGCAATGGCACCGATATTGGCGATTTCCGCGAAAGCCTATTGTTTGGCCAGGCTCACATTGGTGATGCGGGTCACGGCGAAACCAATGCGGCAGCATCACTGTCTGATACGGCTGAAGTGTGTGGTTGTAACGGTGTTATAAAAGGCGACATTATTAACGCTATTCGCGAAAAAGGACTCTTTACCTTAGAGGATGTTCGCGCTCACACAAAAGCGTCAAGCTCGTGCGGATCGTGTACTGGCTTAGTGGAGCAGATTCTTGCATCGGTTGTTGGTGATTACTCAGAAACACCGAAGAAAAAATCGATGTGTCAATGTACTGATTTCACCCATGATGAAGTGCGTAAAGCGATTGTTGCTAAGGCAATAAAAACGATTCCAGATGTTATGGAGCAAATGGAGTGGAAGACAACGAATGGTTGCGCGTCATGCCGACCTGCGCTGAACTATTATTTGGTTTGTGCCTGGCCAGGTGAGTGGGATGATTATCAATCGCGCTATATCAATGAGCGTGCTCACGCCAATATCCAAAAAGACGGAACCTATTCAGTCATACCACGTATGTGGGGTGGCGTAACCAATGCTGCGGAATTGCGTGCCATAGCGGATGTTGCCGACAAATATAAAATCCCGACGATGAAAGTGACCGGTGGTCAACGTATTGACTTGTTAGGGGTTAAAAAAGAAGACTTGCCTAAGGTATGGGGAGACCTAAGCCGCGCTGGTTTTGTTTCGGGTCATGCTTATGCTAAAGGACTGCGTACAGTTAAAACCTGTGTGGGTAAAGAGTGGTGTCGTTTTGGCACGCAAGATTCGACCGCTATGGGTATTGATCTAGAAAAAATGGCGTGGGGTTCTTGGTCGCCACATAAATTTAAAATCGCGGTGTCAGGTTGTCCACGTAACTGCGCCGAGGCAACCATTAAAGACTTTGGCGTCGTAGCCGTCGATTCCGGTTGGGAGTTACATGTTGGTGGTAACGGCGGGATTAAAGTACGTGTAACAGATTTTTTGTGCAAAGTGACAACCGAAGCAGAAGTATTAGAGTATTGTGCTGCGTTTATGCAAATTTACCGTGAAGAAGCACATTACCTGGAACGTACTGCGCCGTGGATTGAGCGTGTTGGTTTGAGTCATGTGAAAAAATATATTGTTGATGATGAGCCGGGTCGTAAAGCATTGGCAAAACGTTTTCTTGATTCACAGAAACACATGCAAGATGACCCTTGGAAGGAGCGCGCAGAAGGCGTTGATAAAAATGAGTTTGAGCCGCTAACCGAAATAGCGTAATCGATTTTACATAGGTTTTAAAAATGCCCTTATTAGAAATTGGAAAGTTAGAAGAGATACCCAAATTGGGTTCTCGTGTCGTGCGCACCCCTCAGGGTGATATCGCAGTGTTTCGCAATAGCAGCGATGAAGTGTTTGCGCTATTAGATCTCTGCCCACACAAGGCGGGCCCTTTATCACAAGGTATTGTTTGTGAGCATACGGTGACCTGTCCTTTGCATAATTGGAATATCGATCTACGCAATGGTGAAGCCTGCGCGCCTGATGAAGGAAGAACAAAATCATTCGGCGTGGTTGTGAAATCTGAAGTGCTATATCTTGATTTACCTGAAGAGGTTGAGAATACAAGTAAGCCAGCGCAAGCAGTAGCCAGTTAACTCAGTATGACGCCAGTAAAAAACTTCGGTCATGAAGTCCGTACAACGTGCCCGTATTGCGGTGTGGGTTGCGGCGTTATCGCCACGCAAACCGCTGCCGGTGAGATTAGTGTAAAAGGGGATGTTAATCACCCCGCAAACTATGGTCGGCTTTGTTCCAAAGGTTCGGCGTTAGCCGATACCGTCGACCTGGATGGTCGTTTATTAGTACCGAAAATTGATGGTGAGCAAGTGAGTTGGGATCATGCGCTGGACACTGTCGCGAGCAAGTTCAGTGCAATAATTGAGCAACACGGACCCGATGCCGTAGCATTTTATGTTTCAGGTCAACTCTTGACCGAAGATTATTACGTTGCCAATAAGCTGATGAAAGGCTTTATTGGTAGTGCGAATATTGATACCAACTCGCGTCTTTGCATGGCTTCATCGGTTGCAGGTCATCGTCGCGCCTTTGGTTCTGATACGGTGCCGGGCTGTTATGAAGACCTAGAGTTAGCCGATTTGATCGTGCTTGTCGGTTCTAATACAGCATGGTGTCATCCCATTGTTTATCAAAGAATAGCCAAAGCCAAAGAAGCGCGACCAGAACTAAAAGTAGTCGTGCTTGATCCCCGCAAAACGGCAACCTGTGCTATCGCAGATTTGCATTTGCCCTTGCGTATTGGCAGTGATGTCATGTTATTTAATGGATTATTAAATTTTCTGCGTCGTGAGGATCATCTTAATTTTAATTATCTTGAGAATCATACGGAAGGATTTAGCGCGGCGATGGAGGCTGCGCGAGAATCGGCACCGACTATTCCTGTTGTAGCGCAAGCGTGTGATATTGATGCGGCCGATGTGGCAACTTTTTATCAACTGTTTGCCAGCACGGAAAAAGTGGTTAGTTTGTATTCGCAAGGTGTTAATCAATCGTCAAGTGGAACGGATAAGGTTAATAGCATTATTAACTGTCATCTCGCGACAGGGCGTATAGGGCAGCTTGGTATGGGGCCGTTTTCTATTACCGGTCAGCCGAACGCGATGGGTGGTCGTGAAGTCGGTGGCTTAGCCAATCAGCTTGCAGCCCATATGGATTTAGAAGATGAAAAACACCGCGATATCGTATCGCGTTTTTGGCAGGTTGATTCGGTGCCCGATAAACCAGGCTTAAAAGCAGTTGATTTATTTGATGCTATTTATGAAGGTAAAGTTAAAGCAGTCTGGATTATGGCGACTAACCCCGTTGTCAGTATGCCGAATGCGAATAAAGTTAAGAATGCTTTGGACAAATGTGAATTCGTTATTGTGTCAGACTGTATTGAAAAAACGGATACCACCGTCTGCGCCGATGTTTTGTTGCCAGCAACCGGTTGGGCAGAAAAAGAGGGCACAGTAACAAATTCCGAGCGATGCATGTCACGGCAGAAAAAATTTATGCCCGCAGCAGGTGAAGCCAGGCACGACTGGTGGATTATTGCCGAAGTTGCTAAGCGTATGGGCTTTGACAAGGGGTTTAATTACGCCAGCGCGGCGGATGTGTTTCGTGAGCATGCTGCCTTGTCGGCTTTTGAGAATGACAATGATCGCGCTTTTGATATTGGTGCACTGTCAAAAATATCTGATAGTAGTTATGATGAAATGCTGCCTATACAATGGCCAGTAAAAGAAAATGAACAAACAGGTCAAGCGAGAATGTTTGAGAACGGCGATTTTTATACGCCTAGTCGTCGTGCACGCTTTATTGCTGTTACGCCGATCGCGCCAATAAATCTTGCCAGCATTGACTATCCATTAATTCTTAACACCGGTCGTTTGCGTGATCAGTGGCATACCATGACAAGAACGGGAAAGTCCGTGCGCCTGTTTAGTCATAAGTCTGAGCCATTTTGCGAAATCAACCCAAGTGATGCAAGAGACTATGGTGTAGTAGATGGCGGTTTAAGTAAATTGCACAGCCAATGGGGTGAAATGATCGCGCGCGTTGTCGTAACAGACGATCAGCCGCAGGGATCGGTCTTTGTGCCTATGCATTGGAATGATCAGTTTGCCAATAACGCGCGTGTTGACGCGGTAGTCAATCCGGCAGTAGACCCCGTGTCAGGTCAGCCAGAGTTAAAGCATACGCCAATAAAGTTAATCCCTTATACCGCGTTATGGCATGGCTTTATATTAAGTAGAGAAGAAATCACTCAGCAACGCGACTTAGATTATCTGGTACGCGTGCCAGAAAAATCTTGTTACCGTTATGAGCTATGCGGTAACGATATTATTGCCGACTGGCATGCCTATTCGCGCCGCATGCTACAAGCTGATGATAACGATGACTGGCTTGATTATTCGGATAAAGCGCAAGGCTGGTATCGCAGTGCGCACCTGAAAGACGGGCGTTTACTCTCTTGTCTCTATATTGCACCAATGAAATCCTTGCCAGAGCGAGATTGGTTAATAGAATTATTCGCCAAAGAGCAGTTAAGCAATGTTGAGCGTATGTCGTTACTCGCAGGTAAACCCGTTACGCCGAGAAAAGACGTTGGTCGTACGGTATGTTCTTGCCACGATGTCGGTGAAAAAACGATTATTGAGGCGATAACAACTGGCGGTATAGATAGCGTTAAAGGTTTAGGCGAAAAATTGAAAGCAGGCACTAATTGTGGATCATGCCTTCCTGAGCTTGATGTGCTGCTCAAGAAATATTCTTAGAACGAGTTAACCGCCTTTCGGATGATTAGCTAAATATTCCGCGTCTGGCCATATTGCATTAATTTCGTCAGCTTGTTGCTGGGCATTGAAGTTTTCCCAAACGATGCCATTGACGTCAGTGGTTTTGGTAAAGCTGCCCGCTGTTGGGTCTTCAAAGCCTAAATGGCGTAGTTGACCTGATTTACCGCTAGGGTCTTGTCGTATAGAGAGGTTGAGGCTCTCGGTTCGCCATAATGCATACTCGTTAGCAA